>NZ_CACVRB010000029.1:0-17239 GCF_902756455.1 Candidatus Avelusimicrobium caledoniensis
AGCAGTGTTACGCCTTCGTTAGCGGGAGGGATCCCGGTAAGAGGCGTAACCCGCATTGTTCGTATCAAACCGGTAGAATTACGCCCTAACTCTTATAAAGGGACTTCTTATTTAGCTAATCCGACCGGCAAACTGTTCCGGATGTATGTGCCGGGTGCCGGTGTTGGCGGGTCGTCCGCTGTACATGTACCTGGCTTTCAACTTTCCACGCATGCCACCGCCGCGCAAGTATTATCAGCCACGAACGAAGCGGTATTAGGCGGTTTTTCCGTTACTCCGTTAAAGGCGGCAGAACAAGGGCAATACATATATCACATGTTGATGCCGTCGTTATTAGGGACGGGGTTAGTGCCCAGCACGGCGCAGATGATGGAGACGGAAGCTGTTTTAGAAGATATCGTTACGGGAGAGGAGGTAATTGAACAAAGTATAAGTATAGATTTGGTAGAACGCACCAATGCCTTAACCACGTATGCGGTGATCGCGGAAGATCCGCAAGCGACGGTAGAGTTAGCGAAGAAGTTTTTAAGCCGGAACTATGGCGAATTGGGTTATTATGCGGATAATGTAGCGATTTCAGTAGGGTTATTATCCGGAGAAGAAGGGAAAGCGTTTTTACGTGAGTTAGCGGCGCAACGGCAGCGTGAAGGGGCGGTGGTAGCGGCCGGGTGGAGAGAAGCGAAGAACGCGATAGCAGATTTACCCCTATCGGACGAACTGATTGGGAATGAAGTAGGGTTAGATGTCCGTGGGTTAAAGGAATTACAAGAAGCGCGGTTAGCGGTACAAGAGAAATTTAAACAAGCGGCGGCGCAATTAGAGGTAACGGATCAATTATCCATTAACGCGAGTGCCGAAATGCCGGAATTAGGCGAAAGTGCCGATTTGTCTATGGGCACGTCCGAAATGCCGTCCGGACTGGATCGCGGGGATCCGCGTTTGCACGATACGGAAAAAGACATCGTTTCTAACGGATTATTAGATTATGAAGGCGGCGTGGCCGATGCCCGGGAAGTAAGCGGGGTAGATGATCCGCGCATTGTAGATTTTGCCGAAAACGGTTTTCTGCTTACGTTGGATGAAGGTGGCCGAGAGAAAATTTTACCCGTTAATTTAACGGTCAGCAACCGCTTTTTAAACCGTTCGCTCCGCTCGTTTTTTACCAATCACAGCCGCACTCCGTACAACCGGGTAACTATTAAAAGCGAGCCCTTGTTGAAAAAGGGCAAATACGTATTGGAAATGCGTAACCAAACCCGTAAGCCCGATTCTATGGACCACTTCTATTTGCAATTGCAAAACAACGACGTCGGTTTGTTGGCAGAGATGTTGAAACGGGAAGGCGTAGAAAACTTTTATCTGAAATTGGAAGAAAGCCCGAACAAAAAATACAAAGCTCTTGATTTTGAAGTATTTAAAGAAGGAACTACCGAAAAATTACCGTTTACGGTTAGCGTACCGCTAAAAAACGTGGTGCCGGGGGCCCAACTGGTGTTAATGCAAAGCGGCGAATTAGGGTGGATTTTACCGGGCCAAACAAAAGCGGTGCCGGAGACTAAATTATACGTGCGCATCCCCAAAAACCAACTGACCCACTTGGTGGAAACGCTGCAAGTCCAACCGGCTAATTCTGCCAAATTGAATATTTCGTTGCGCTCTACCCAAAACGGAGCCAAATTCATCAGCACATGGATCTCTGCCAGTAACTTAAGTTTAGGAAAAACGTTCGGCGCTCCGGCCAGTAGTGCGTTGGAAATTTCCCAGGCCTCTGCCCGCAACATGATGATGGGTATTAACTATGTGTTACCGGGGTTGGCCTCGCTGTTAACGCCTATATTAAAAAAATATGGGGAGCGCAAAGTAATGACGTTCTCCGTTATGTTATCTTTCTTATCCGGTGTGTTGGCAACGGCCGGCGGTTTCTACGGTATGATTGACGGCGTAACGCTCGGCCCTGTACAAAAAGCGTTGTTTGTAACGGCGTTGCTGTCCATGAGTGTAAGTAGCATTTTAAAACAAGTTACCACCAACCTGTTAATTCGCGCCAACGGTGGGGAAGTTGAGTACAAAAAAATAGAAGAAACCGAACTTCCGCAAGAAGTGAAGGATGAATCCCCTTCCACGTTAGTTAAACGCCGCTTGAGTGAAGTAGCCAAAGAAACCTTTTGGCCTATCTTCGCCAAAGAAAAATATGCCCAATGGCTCAAAGAACACGGCCGGAAAGACCAAGAACAGCTTTCGCATTTAATTCGCTACAACTTAGGGTTTATTTTCAAAAATGTCGGTACGTTGGCGTTCCTAGCATTGCCGTACGGGTTAAACGTGGTCGGCGGGTGGCTCGGACAAAATTGGAATTTAGATTTCTCGGCCAGTTTTCCCATCTATGCCGCTTATAGCGGTGTGATGACGTGGCGGATGCTCCGTGCCAAATTGCGTGATGCGTACTCCGCCAAGAACGTAACGCAAAGCCAACATGCTATCGGGCAGGCCGTGGAAGAGTTGCAGACGGAATTGATACGTCCCCGGTTAGACTTGGAAGAAGTGGACGTTAAAACCCGCGCTTTGTATGATGCGTTAGATTCGTATGTGTTGGCCCAACAAAAAGTGGGCTCCAAATTAAAACATAAAGAGTTATATGCCCAAGCCACACAAGAAGCCGTTGCGTTGCTGCGGGAAGGGTTGACCCAAAAACTTTCTCCAAAACGTGTCAACCAACTCGTAGAGAAAATAGAAACCGATTTGAATAAATTAGACAACCGCTTGAAAAATATGTGGGCGATGGTCGGCGTGGAAGGGGTGTTGCCGTTAACGCTGGGTATGACGGCGGCGACGGTGCATGAATTTGTAGTGTCCAGTTCGTTCGCAGATACCATGAACGATGTTATCCCGGCGGGGGATTTGGCTAATTTCTTGGTTGCTCTCACCTTGTACGTGCCGATGATTGCCGGACGTATCGGAGGCAACTGGATGAGCAAAAAATTAAGTAAAGGGTCTATGTATCTGTTCTGTTCCACCTTGTCTGCTATCGGTACAGCCATGATCGGTTTGTCCGGCGGGCACGTGCGTACCATGATTATCGGTGCGGCCCTTGCCAGTGTGGGTATGGGTAACTTCTACACGCAGATGTATAACTACATTACGGAAAAACACAAAAAATATAACCGCGAAATATCAGCGCTCTTGTCCTTGACGATGGCTTTTGGCGGATTGGGAGCTATGGTATCGCCTACTTCCTTGGGCTTAACAGGTAACCCTGCGTGGGATATGGCTTTTGCGGGCGGGTTGTTGGTGCTGAGCTGTTTATTGACCAAGCCGATGTTTGCTTCGTCTAGCTTAGTAAAGGCCATGAAAGATTCCAAGCTTGGCCGTCTGATTTCAGCCAAAAAACAACGGGATATGAACAGCCCGTTGGGTCAAGCTATTCAACAAAAGAAGAAAGATTTGAAAAACAAAGTAATGCACCGGAATTTCCCGCCGCTAACCGAGGAGCCCTCTTTAGATGATGCGGCCGGTGCCCAATAAGCTGTTTTTCAACCCTATAAAAAACCCCCGGTTGTGCCGGGGGTTTTGCTGTATATCTGAAATCAAGCAACAAATAATTTGCTGTACAAGCGGCTATAATACGGTTCGGGCAGATTGAGCCCGGGAGTCGTGATACGTCCGCCCTTCGGGCCGTGATAATCTGACCCGGCGGTACATAATAAACCGTACCGGCGGGCCAACGCAAGCAACTCTTGTTTTAAGGCGTAAGAGTGGGCCGGATAAAACACTTCTACCCCGTCTAAGCCCGCTTCTACCCACGCCGGGAAGTCCCACACACTTGATGAAATGCCCGGGTGTGCGATAACGGCTATGCCGCCGGCTTGCTTGATTTGGCGGATAGCTTCCAAGGCAGTTACTCCGGCGGAAGGTTCGTAGCCGGCTTGCCCAGGCACCAGAAAGCGCCGGAACGCATCTTGGCGTGAAGAAGCAAACCCCTTTGCTTTTAGGGCGTCGGCTACGTGGGCACGGGAAACTACGTTCGCCGCCCGTTTAAATACATCTTCTTCGGTTAAATCAATACCGGCTTTTTGCAAGTTGGTAACAATTTTTCGGATGCGGTCCAGCCGGTTTTTACGGTTATTTGCCAAAAACGCTTGGAAATCCGCATTTTGCAAATCTATGTTATATCCGGTAAAGTGTAGTTGGTCGTGCTCGCGGGTGCTGATTTCCACGCCGGACACACAGCGTAAATTGTGCTCATTACACACCGCTTGTGCGCGCGCGACACCGTCCGTGGAATCGTGATCTGTAAGTGCAAAAATTTTTACGCCTGCTTTTAACGCGGCATGAACGACCTCTTCCGGCGAACAAGTGCCGTCGGAAAAATCAGAGTGGGTATGTAAATCTATTTTTGCCATTAGACGCGTTCAACCGCTGTTACGCCGGGGACCATCTCTTTGAGTTTACGTTCCACCACGGCTTGCAGCGTCAGTTGCGCGTGCGGACAACCGCCGCAACGGCCTTGTAAACCGACGGTAACAATGCCGGTCTTTTCATCTACGCTGACGAGTTGGATATCTCCGCCGTCTGCTTGTAAAATCGGGCGGATTTGGTTGATCACTTCTTCTACTTGCTTTTTCATACGGACTCCGTGTCTATGTAATTTCTTCCATTATAGCTTTTTTGGTTGTACTACGTAATAGGATACTACTTGACGTATCGGGGCCACATTATGCTATACTTGTAAAGTAGTGGTACGTTGTAAGAGGAGAAATTTATGAGAAAAATTATTGCTTTACTCGCGTTTGCCGTTTTTGCCGCACTGCCTGCGGCCGCGCAAAAATATGCCAGCGTCAATGCTAAACGGGCCAATATTCGCTCGTGCGCCGGCACCAAATGCGCCATTAAATTTTATGCGTGGCGCTATACGCCTGTGATTATGTTGAAAACCAACGAAGATAAAAGTTGGGTCATGGTCAAAGATTTTGAAGGATATACCGGTTGGATCTCGGCTGATTTATTAAGCCCCAACGGCGGTATGTCTGCCAAAGTAGATTTAAACGTGCGCAAATCGCCCTCGGCCAGTGCCGATATCGTCTGCACCGTAGAAAAAGGGTATCCGTTTAAATACTTAACCCGCCAAGGCAAATGGATCCAAGTAGTAGATGAGCCCGTTAATGCCAAAGACGGTAAATGCACGGGGTGGGTGTATAACGCCAACCTCTGGGGCTTCTTTAAACAATAAAGATTAATTGACGTAAGTTTCGTAATCATGCACAAGGGCGCAACTAAAAGTTGCGCCCTTGTGTCATGCTCCTGCGATACAATTTTCCACATTTGGCCGTCTTGCGCGTCCCTGCCCCCGGCAAGGGGGGTTGTCAAAATGCAAAAAATTGATTACAATAGTAATATGAAGAAATTTCTGTTAATACTGGCGGTTGTAAGTGTACTCGTCTGCGGGTATGCTTGGCAACGTACAGTTCATGAAGGACGTTTTAATATCTCGGGGACGATTGTAGTGCCCGAGCGTTTGACCGCGCTTGCGCAAGCTGACAACAATGCTTGTGCGATTATCGTAAAAAATGCGGCCGATGTTCCCGTGGCTATTAAACGGGTGGTAGATCCGAAGTTTCCGCTTTCGTTTACCATGGGCGAAGAGGACCTTTTGGCAGAAAGTATGGAAGGTGATTTGAAATTAGAAGTTCAAATCAACAACCACGGTCAATTGGGTGTGATTAAACAAGGCGATATTTTCGGCGCCAGTGAAACTGCGATTAAGCCCAACACCAAAGATGTCATCGTACAAGCGGATAAGACGTTAGGGCGCGTGCAGTTGGCCCGCAACGTAAAAGGTAATTTTTTCCGCACCGCGGCCAGATAGATTTCATCTCATACGTATCCCCCGGGGTCTAACAACTGCCTCCGGGCCATTTAAAACCCCCGCTTTAAGCGGGGGTTTTGATTTAGTAAGAATACTCGTAGCGATTTGTTGCGTTATGCCCTGTTTTTTTCCCGGTTTCACTTTTACAAAATTGATTAAACATATCCCCGGTGTTTAAACTGTACGTGGTGCATGTGCGAGTAGTCCCGTCTAGGTTTTGGGCATATCTCATATAGGTGCCAAAGATGGACTTGCTACAAAAGGAGAATACAGATCCGGAGAAGTAGATTTCGCAGTTGCTACCGTCCTTTAAATAAATGTAAAAGGAGGAGGTCCCTTTTGATTCTTGCCTAACGGGGAAATCTACGTCCAACTCGGCAAGTTCGGTGGCGTATGTTCCGGTTGCCAAATAATGCCGTTGTTGGGCCTCGGACAGGACGCGGGTGCGGTCTTTAAGGGTGCTGTATTGTGCTTTTAATACGGCTTTCTGGTATTGCGGCAACGCCACCGCCGCTAATATACCGATGATAAGTACAACGACTAATAGTTCAATAAGCGTAAATGCTTGTTTGTTTTTCATGTTATTTGCTCCTTTGTTTTTTGCGTCCCTTTATTATCGTTTTTTTTTTTGATTTGTCAACCCCCTTGCCGGGGGCAGGCATTTCGGGAGCCAACTTTCACTTAATTAGAGCCACACTGTTTTTGCACTGTTGCTTTGCAACGCAAAAGGCCCTCGCCGTACGGGCATAAGGCCTAGGACCTCTTGGGGTGTTTGATGTTATCTTTTGCAAGGGGTTTTGTATCCTTTTCTTTTGTCTTTTTTCCGTACGCGTAGATTTTGCTTGACGTATGCCCTCAATATAAAGCAAAATACAAATAGAGCTTATAGGAGGGCGTATGAAAAAAACGATGTTTGTGTTGGCTACCATGGCGTTGTCGGCTATGCTTTACGCACAACCGGAGCAAGAGAATTTTTCCCGTGCCGAAGTGTTAGACATTTTTGCGCAATTTAATCCCTCCATATTGGAAAATGCCAAACAAAACCCGGACTATAATACGATTTTGGAAACTTTTTTGTCGTCCTATCAGGCCAGCCGTACGCCCACCAGCCGTTACGAGTTAATTGCCGTGGCGCGTAATTTTGACAATTCTATCCGTTTAGAGTCGTTGACGGTTACGTATCACGCGTTGTGGACGGCTGCGCAAATGTCCGGTTTGGATAATTCTACGGCCCGCCAAGCATTTACTAATGATGTCACCGCCGTCATGCACGATATCTGGCAAGAAACGCTCAATTTGCGCAAGTTACAATTGGATGAAACTAAAGCGCAACTCAAATCGCTTAACAAAAACAAAACGCTTTCCAAAGAGCAGCGCGCCGAAGAAAAAAAACAACTCAAAGAACAAATTAAAGCGCTCAAAGCGGAAATTAAAACACTTAAAAAAGATCCGCCATCCTATGTAAAATCTGCCGCGCAAAATTACGTTTCTTCTACTGAGAAAAAATTTATTGCTCAAGAAGAAGCGGCCCGCCAAGCCGCCCAACAAAAAGCGCAAGCGGCTAAACAAGCTAAAAATTTACAAGTTAAAACCAACAACAAAAAACCGGTTGCTAAATGACACAACACACTCCCCTCGGGGGGTGTTCTGTCATTTTATACCCATTTAAAGGAAGGAAAAAACAATTATGATACGTCGTGCCCTTGATAAAATTTTTGGAACAAAAAGTGAACGTGATTTAAAGAAAATTCAACATTATGTAGATGATGCCAACCGTTTTACAGCGGAGTTTGAAAAGTTATCCGATGACGAGCTCAAAGCTAAAACGCAGGAATTCAGAAACCGTTTAGAAAAAGGCGAAACTTTAGATGATATTTTGCCGGAGGCCTTTGCGGTGGTGCGTTTGGCCGCACAGCGTGTCATCGGCCTGCGTCCGTATGATGTGCAACTTTTAGGCGGCATTGTTTTACACCAAGGGAAAATTGCCGAAATGCGCACCGGGGAAGGTAAAACGCTGGTCGCCGTATTGCCCTCTTACTTAAACGGGTTAACCGGAAAAGGCGTGCACGTGGTAACCGTCAACGATTACCTCGCCCACCGCGACCGCGAATGGATGGGCCCTATTCATGAATTTTTAGGTTTATCCGTCGGCTACATCAGCCACGATATGAACAGCGACGACCGCCGCGAAATGTATGCCAAAGATATCACGTACGTAACCAACAACGAACTCGGCTTTGATTACTTGCGCGACAACATGGTTATTTCCCGTCAAGACCGCGTGCTGCGCCCGCTTAATTATTGTATTGTGGACGAAGTGGACTCTATTTTAATTGACGAGGCCCGCACCCCGCTTATTATTTCCGGTCCGTCCGAGCAAAGCACCGACAAATACTATATCGTTAACCGTTTGATCCCGTCGTTAAAGGTCCGCTTGATTACAGAGGAAGACGAAGTTAAAGCCAAATACGAAGGCACCAGTTTGGATGCCGGTTACGATGCTATCGTGGACGAAAAAGCCCACACGGCTAACTTAACCGATACCGGTATTGCCAAAGCGGAAAAATTTTTAAACGTACCTAACTTGTATAACGATGTAGAATCGGAATGGGTACATCACATTAACCAAGCATTACGCGCGCACTATCTGTACAAAGTAGATGAAGCGTATGTGATTAAAAACGGCGAAGTCGTTATCATTGACGAATTTACCGGCCGCGAAATGCCCGGCCGCCGCTGGAGCGACGGACTTCACCAAGCGGTGGAAGCCAAAGAAGGGTTGCAAATTAAAGAAGAAAACCAGACGCTTGCCACCATTACCTTTCAGAATTTCTTTAAACTTTATAACAAGTTATCCGGTATGACCGGTACGGCCATGACCGAAGCCAACGAGTTTTGGCAGATCTACAAATTGGACGTGGTGGAAATCCGGCCTAACCGTCCGTCGCGCCGCATAGACTACCCCGATTTGGTGTATTTGACCGAGCGCGAAAAATTTAAAGCCATTGCCGATGAAGTAGAAGGACTTTGGAAACAAGGAGCCCCGGTGCTTGTCGGTACGCGCTCCATTGAAAAATCGGAAAAATTAAGCCGGATGTTGCATGCGCGCGGTATCCCGCATAAAGTGTTAAATGCTAAATACCACGAAATGGAGGCCCAAATCATCAGCCAAGCCGGGCGCAAAGGAGCGGTCACCGTAGCTACTAACATGGCCGGGCGCGGTACGGATATTGTGCTGGGCGGCAACCCGGCAGATGAACAAGAACAGGCCGAAGTGGTGCAGTTGGGCGGATTGCACGTAATTGGTAGCGAACGGCACGAATCGCGCCGCATTGACAACCAGTTGCGCGGCCGTTGTGCGCGCCAAGGCGATCCGGGTTCTTCGCGCTTTTACATTTCGTTGGAAGACGAGCTCATGCGTTTGTTTGCCAACACTGCTAAAATTTCCGCTATTTTAAGCCACATGGGCATGAAAGAAGGCGAGGCGATAGAATCTCGTTTAATGACCCGCCAAATTGAAGGGGCCCAACGCATGGTGGAAGGCCGGAACTTTGACATCCGCAAACAGTTATTAGATTACGATAAAGTGATGAACCAACAGCGTACGGCTATTTACGGCCTGCGTAATGCGATTTTGGACGGAGAAACGATGACGGACCGTTCCATGCAAATGATGTTGGAAATTGCCGATGAACTGGTGGAACAATACTATTTCCCCACGCATCCGCAACGCAGTAATTTTGAAACATTAAACGTCAATTTGCGCAACTTTTTCCCGTTGGAGTTTGCTTACAATGCCGAAAATGTCGGGCGCAAAACACATGATGAGTTGGTGGATGATATCATGCGCCAAGTGCAAGAATTATACAAAGCACGCGCGGCGTATTTTGCCGAGCAGGGTATTAACTTTGACGAAATTGAACGTATGCTGATGTTGCAGCTTTTAGATGCGGCGTGGAAACAAAATTTATATGAATTGGACCAACTGCGTAATAATGTCAGTTTGCGTGGTTACGCCCAAAAAGATCCGCTGATTGAATATCAGAAAGAGTCATACAAATTATATTCAGCCATGTTAAACCGCGTACGCGATTTAATGGTCAGCTATATTTTCCGTTTACAATTACCGCCTCGCCGCACTCCGGCGCAGCGCGCACAGGAAGAAGCCGCGGCTAAGAATCCGGACGGAGCAAAACCCACTTCCAAAAATATCGGTCGCAACGATCCTTGCCCGTGCGGCAGCGGAAAAAAATATAAAAAATGTTGTGGGGCTAATTTATGAATTCAAAAACAAGAGACATTATTGCGTTAATTAGTGCGATTATAATACTGGGCTCACTTTCTTCTTTTTTGGCACGGGTAAAACCGATAGAAGTAGATTTGCCGCAACTAAGCAAAGAAGAAATTGTGGCTAAAGAAGAACGCAAACAAAAAAAAGAACAAGCGGTTGCTTTACAAAGCAAAATGCGCCGCGTGTATGAGTGCACATTGGACGAAGATTGCATTATTGTGGATAAAGATCCGTGCGGTTGTTTGATTGGCCCGGAAGGAGTTACCGCTATTAACGCCATGTACACGTTGGAATATAACCAGTTGATGAGCCGTTCGGTCACCACAACGTGCCCGGATACTACTCCCAGCACAGAACAGGAATGTAGCCCCAGTGCTATTGCGATTTGTATGTCCGGTACGTGCCGGATTGCGTATTAAAGGATCGGTATGAGTTTAGTGCGCCGTGTTTCTACCTATTCGCCCCGTTACTTTGTACTGCGCCGCCCCGAAGAAAGCGGACTGACGTTATTGGGGCGTTTTATCTTTCTGGCGTTTTGTATATTAGCTACGGCGGTGCTCGTCTTTTTGAGTTATCCCGGGCAGCCGTATGCGGTGCTTGCGTGGGTAGCATGGGTGCCGTTTTTTTGGGGAGTTCTTAAAATCCGTCACGCAAAAACGGCTTTCTTTTACGCAGGTGCTACGGCATTTTTATTTAATGCGGGTATTTTCTATTGGATTTTTTATACGTGCGTGCACGGTGGGGGAATGTCGGTTTGGCTATCGTGCGCGGCGTGGCTGGGTTTGAGCGCACTTTTATCGTTGCAAACGGCGTTCTTCGGGGCGGCGTGTTTTTATTTAAAAAAGACAGGTGTTTTGTTCCCGTTACTCGCTGCGTGCGGTTTTGTGACGCTGGAGTGGTTGCACCAAACGATCGCTTTTTACGGGCTTGGTTTCCCGTGGCTGATGTGGGGATATACCCAGTGGAATCAGCCGGAGTTTTTGCAATTGGCCGCTTTTACCGGCGTGTATGGCGTTAGCTTTTGGTTGCTATTTATCAACGCGCTTTTGGGGCGGGCCTTGGCATTAAAAAGCGTAAAGAGAGGATTTTTGGCGCTATTGATAGCGGCGGGTGTATGGTTTGCTCTTTACAGTTGGGGCGAGGCGCGCTTGTCTGCGCAAGCCAAAGGAGGAATGTTGCCCTTGCGGGCCGCGTTGGTACAACCCAACATTGACCAATACAAAAAATGGGATCCGCTTTTTGAACAAGAAATTTTAGATACCATTACCCAAACCGGCAACGAATTGGAAGGTAAAGAGTTGTGGCTTACCGTTTGGCCCGAAAGTGTTACACCGGGTGAGTTAGCAGAAGAACCCTATTTGAGTTTAATGGAAGATATTGCCTTGCGTTCCGGGGCTTATCAAATTGTGGGTTCGTCGGTCACGCAAGCAGGTAAATCGTACGTCGGCGCGTATGCGTTGGCTCCCAACAGTGATGCGTTGCAAGTATACCGCAAAATTAAACTGGTTCCGTTTGGTGAATATATCCCGTTGGAAAAATTAGTCCGGCGGTTATTTGCGCAAGTGGATGTGTTGGGCGAGCTGGGAATGTTTGTGCCCGGGCCGCGTTTGCAAAATTTATTGGATATGGGCGGTGTGTTGGTGGGGAGCACGATTTGTTATGAGGCCGTTTTCCCGCAAGTATGGCTTGAACAAAGCCGTCAGGGAGCGCAGGTGTTTGTCAATTTAACCAACGATGCCTGGTTTTTTAACACCGCCGCCCCGCATCAACATTTAGCCGCCAACGTACTACGTGCCGTAGAAACGGGTCGTCCGGTATTGCGGGCCGCCAATACGGGCATTTCGGCCGTGATAGACGGGTTTGGCCGCATTGAACAGAAAACCGAATTATTTACACCGGCGGTCTTATATACACAAGTTGTTCCGGCTGACACCGTCCCGGCGACGTTCTATGCCGCTTACGGAAATATTTTTGTATGGATTTGTGCGGTATTGTTTTTTACCTGTTTGATTTTTGCGATGGTTTTTCTCTATGAATAATGTTGAATTTAAAGATGTGGAACAAAAAATAGAAGAATTGGCTGCGCGGGTTGCCAAAATAGAAACGATTGATGATATCGCCGGGAAAACAAAAGAATTAGCGGCGTTGGAGCAAACCGCCGCGGACCCTTCTTTTTGGAACGACACCAAAAAAGCCAAAGAAACCAGCCGCCAAATTGATTTTTTAAAACGCGCCATAGATACCTTTCGTACGCTTCAAAAAAAAGTGGAAGATGATACCGCTCTTTTTGAACTTTGTAAAGAAATGCAAGATGAAAATGAACTTGCTAATTTATATACTTCGCTAGCACAAACCGAAAAACAAATTGCTAAAAAAGAAGGCGAGATCCGTTTATCTGAGCCGAACGATAAACTCAATGCTATTTTAACTATTCACGCCGGGGCGGGCGGTACCGAATCGTGTGATTGGGCGCAAATGCTCGTGCGCATGTACACGCGTTGGGCCGAACAACACGGGTTTAAATTTTCGGTGTTGGACTCGCAAAACGGCGACGAGGCCGGCATTAAAACCTTAAGCGCCATGGTGGAAGGTCCGTTTGCGTATGGCTATTTAAAAGGCGAAAACGGAGTGCACCGCTTGGTACGTGTGTCGCCCTTTGATGCAAACGCGCGGCGGCATACCTCGTTTGCATCGTGCGACGTCTTACCCGATATTGATGAAGATATTGATATAGAAATTCCGGAAAAAGATATCCAGTTGGAAACTTCCCGCGCGGGCGGCCACGGCGGGCAGAACGTAAACAAAGTAGAATCGGCCGTGCGGCTTTTACATATTCCAACGGGCATAGTTGTTTCGTGTCGCATTGAACGTAGCCAGTTGCAAAACCGCCAAACCGCGATGAAGATGCTCAAAGCCAAACTTTACGAATTGGAAATGGATAAAAAACGTAGCGAGGCCGAAAAACGCTACGGCCAAAAAGGCGAAATTGCCTGGGGACATCAAATTCGCTCGTACGTATTTATGCCGTACCAACTGGTCAAAGATTTGCGTAGCGGGTATGAAACTTCCCAAATTACCGCGGTGATGGACGGAGACTTGGACCCGTTTATTTTGGCATACCTAAACTACGAAGCCGAGCATAAAAACTAATGACCGGGCTTTATATTCATATTCCCTTCTGTAAACAAAAGTGTAATTATTGCGATTTTGCCTCGTTTGCAAGACGGGAAAATTTTATAGACGATTATTTAGACGCACTTTCGCAAGAGGCCGCGAGTGTGCAACGCAAATCGTTTGATACGTTGTACGTGGGCGGCGGGACGCCGAGCTTGCTGACTTGCGCGCAGTTGGAAAAATTGTGCACGTTGATAGAAAAAAATTTTTCTTCCGTTTCTTCTTTTACGCAAAGCACATTTGAAGCCAACCCCGAAAGTTTAACAAAAGAAAAAATCTCGCTTTTGCGCGCCGCGGGATTTAACCGTTTTAGTGTGGGACTGCAAAGTTTTAACGACGACGAGTTAAAAATGTTGGGCCGCGTGCATACATCGGCTGATTTTTTGCGCACGTGGGAAAATCTGCGCGCGTGCGGTGTTCAAAATATAAATGTAGATTTAATTGCCGGGCTCCCGGGGCAAACCTTAGAAAAGTTTTTGGATAGTTTAGAAAAATTGATCTCCCTTTCGCCGCAGCATATTTCCGTATATGGGTTGCAGATAGAAGAGGGCACGCCGTTTTTTGAGCGCGGCATTGTTTGCGACCAACTGCTTATGCGTAAGATGTTAGAAGAAACGCGTGCACGGCTGAAAAATGCCGGATATCATCATTATGAAATTTCCAATTTTGCGTGTCCCGGTTTTGAATCAAAACATAATTTAAATTACTGGCAATACGGGGAATATGTAGGGCTGGGCAGTGCGGCGGCTTCATTTGTGGGCGGCGTGCGGCGGCAAAACGTGCCGGATATGCAAACTTATATTCGCCGGATGAAAGCAAAAGAATCGGTTGTCGGCTTTTCGGAACAATTAGCCGGTAAAGTGTTGGAGGGCGAAAAACTAATGGTGGGGCTTCGCCAACTGGACGGCGTAGAAATTACTCCCGTCCAACAAAAATTTTTTGGGCCGGAGCTGGAAAAACATATCCAACACGGACTTTTGGTGCGCGACGGAAAAAAAGTAAAATTAAGTGACGAGGGGCTGTTTTTAGCCAACGAAGTTTTTTACAGTTTTGTAGCTCCCTTTGAGTAAATATGAAAATTACACCCGTAAAAACCGCTTTATTTAAACCGCAAGAAGATTTGGCCGCCTTTATTGTAGCGCATATTCCGTCTGTTGCGGAGCAAACGGTATTGGCGGTGGCGTCCAAATTATTTTGTTTGTGGAAAGGGAAAATTTTACCGTATAAGTCACAAACGCAAAAAGACGAACTCATTAAACAAGAAAGTGAGTTTGCACTCCAAACGCCGCTTTGTTGGCTGAGCGTTAAAGACGGTATGGTAATGACGAATGCCGGGATAGACGAATCAAACGCGGACGGAAAATTATTGTTATTTCCGCCGGATATGTATAAGCTAACCGCCCAATTGCGCAGCCAATTGTGCCGTGCGTGGGGGATCAAAAATTTGGGAGTTGTTGTAACGGACAGTATGATTTTGCCGCTTCGCGCAGGCGTCATAGCCGGGGCGGTGGCGTACGCGGGATTTAAAGGCGTGCGCGACGAGCGCGGACAAGCAGATTTATTCGGGCATCCGTTAAAGGTTACACTTGTCAATGTGGCTGATTCGCTAGCCACTTCGGCCGCGCTTTGCATGGGCGAGCGGAACGAACAGCGTCCGCTGGCACTTATAGAAAATGCCCCGGTTGAATTTGTAGACGAAGTGCCCCCAAATGAAATAAAATATCCGGTAGAGGATGATTTGTATGCCCCGCTTTTTAAGGCGGTGGGATATTATAAAAAAGGAGAGAACAAATGATTAAAGACATGATGAACGAATTTAAAAAATTCGTCATGCGCGGAAGTGTAATTGATATGGCTGTCGGTATCATTATCGGCGGTGCATTTACTAAAATTGTCAATTCCATGGTGGCCGATGTGATGATGCCGCCGCTGGGGTTGTTAATCGGTAAAGTAGATTTTAGCAATTGGTTTGTGGTTATCAAACAAGGCACGACCGCCGGCCCGTATGCCACGATTGCCGAGGCCCAATCTGCCGGTGCTACCACGATGAATTTAGGGCTTTTCTTAAATGCGATTATCAGCTTTGTGATCGTAGCGTTTTGTATTTTCTTGCTCATCAAAGCGATTAACAAGTTGAACTCCCCCAAGGAACAAGCCCCTATTCCGGTTTCAACCAAAAAATGCCCGTACTGCTGCAGCGAAATTGCGTTGGAAGCTACCCGCTGCCCGCATTGTACGTCTGAAATTAAATAATTGTTTTACAGACACGGAACGAAATATATTTTCGTTCCGTGTTTTTTACGGTATGCGCAAAAAACTATTTAGTATTTGTTTTATCTTGTTGGCAGCTGTGCTGTGGGCACAGGTGAGTGTTATTTCTGTGGTGGATGAAGATAAGCATACTACTAAGTCCGACTTTACGCATACGTTTGAATATTTTATCGTTCCGTTAAGCGGCAAAGAAGTGTTTAGCGGCAAGTGCCAAGCCACGCGTATCGGACGGCGTTGGTTTGCTACGGCGGCGCATTGTGTGGAGCATGCGTGCAAAAACGGTTGCAAAATTCAAATGGACTTGTTGGAATTTCCCGTTTCTGTACTGGCTAGCGTAACGCACACCCCTAAAAATCCGGCTGTTTTTATCCATCCCGATTTCAATTACAATATATTTGTTAAAAACGATTTGGCCCTTATCCGTTTAGATTTGGACCGCGCCCCGCAGATTTATTATAAGCGTTCCGCCGATAATAGAACACGGCTGATTCTTCCCCGGGAAAAATTTGAACAATTTTTAGCTAAAACTCCTGCGGCCAGAAGCGCACTCTATCACATCAAAAGCCCTACCTTTCCGCCGCTGTTAGTATTTGATGCGGGTAATTATATTTTGGAGCGTAAAATTTCGGTCATCTCTATTTTTGACGGGGTGCGTTCGGTCAAGCCCAACCCTTACGCCGTGCATTATATTAAAGAGTTGGAATTTGCTTATACTAAAAATTTCGGTATCCGCCGCGGTATGAGCGGCTCTGGCGTGATGAGTAACACCGGTGAATTTTTAGGTGTTATTTCCGGTATTTTCCAAGTGTCCAAGGCCGCACCGGACGAAAAATCTACCCCGCAACTGCAAAACGAGTGGTTTATGTTTTTTGCATTTAACCGCCCGGCATTAGCATTTATGGAAAGCGTCATGGGGAGCGATTTTTATAAGTTAGACATCAAAGACGCCTACCCCAATTATGTGCGTAAATCCCGCCGTAATTATACGGATATTATTGCCCGCATGAAAGAGTTTTACAAAAAACAGCAAACGCCCGATTCCCCGGCTACTCCTTCCAAAAAATCTTCGGCAAAATAACATCTCATTAGGTTGCCCCCTGCCCTGTAATTTTTTTGTTATGGCTCTTGTAGGTCGGACGTAAGTCCGACTATATATTGTTCTGTTGAGAACGTCGGATTTACATCCGACCTACAAAAAGTTTGTTGTTCAAGTCCGCCCCTTTAGCACCGTTTACTCTTTGTTGTTCCTGTTGTTTTCCCGCCCGATAGCGTGCCGTTAAAAAGCGTTAAAACAGGTAAAAATTTTTCATGTTTGAACGAAGTGAGTTTGAAAAATTTTCTTGTTTTAACTGCTTTTTACTAGCGTGGGCGGAGCTCTTTTGCTAGCTTTTCTGGCTACAGAAAAGCGAAAAAAAGCTTGACATCGTTTTTTTTTTGCTACATTTTATTTAATGATAAAAAGGAGGAGTTTTTATGGAAAAGGAAAGTAAAAAAAGTTTGTCATGCCGGAAGGCCTTTATCCGGCATCTTCGTATTTTTGTTTCTGATGGGATGATTAACGAGCGAAAAGAAATCAGAAGATCCCGGAGTCCTCGCCGGACGGGCGAATTCCGGGATGACAGATCTTTATGTTATAACGG
>NZ_CACVRB010000030.1:0-19483 GCF_902756455.1 Candidatus Avelusimicrobium caledoniensis
CTTGACATCGTTTTTTTTTTTGCTACATTTTATTTGTTGATAAAAAGGAGGTTGTATGAAAAACAAACAAGCATTTACGCTCATTGAGCTTTTAGTCGTTGTCCTCATCATTGGTATATTAGCGGCGGTCGCGCTACCACAATATCAAATGGCGGTTGCCAAAAGTCATTTTGTACAAGCTAAAACTTTGGCAAATGCTTTGGCGCAAGCGCAACAAGTGTACTATATGAGCAATGGCGAGTATGCACATTCTTATGATGAGTTGGATGTGGATACACCCGCATACATTAGTGAAACAGATGATTTTAGTGCAGGTGTTAATCGTCCGCACCGCAATTTCTCATGGGGGAGTTGCGTTTTATGGCAAACCGGCGGAGTTTCTTGTTATATCATAGAAAGAGGAAAAGGGATGGCCTTTTCCGAAGGGAACGGCGAACAACAATGTATCGGTTATACGACAGACACTTCCCATTTGGTCAATAAAATATGTAAGGCTGAAACGGGACTTACAACCCCTAGCGAGACCGGTAGTGATTATTTGCGTTGGATATATCCGTAAAAAACACCCCGCGGCTGGCGGGGTGTTTTTTGTAAAGTCTTTTCTTATTTCAATGTTTCGTACAGCGGGAATTTCTGTAAGAAAGTTTTTACTTGTTGCGCAATTTGCACCAAATAATTTTCATCCGCGTGATGAGAAAGCGCGTCGTCAATAAATGCGGCGATTTGTTCCATATCTTTTTCTTTCATGCCGCGTGTGGTTACGGCGGGCGTGCCAAGCCGCAAACCGCTTGTGACAAACGGTTTTTCCGGGTCAAACGGAATCGTGTTTTTGTTAGCCGTAATGCCCGCTTTGTCTAACGCGGCTTCGGCCACTTTGCCTGTCATATTTTTGGAACGCAAATCTACGCACATTACGTGGCTGTCCGTGCCGCCCGCCACGAGCCGGTACCCACGCTTTTTAAGCGCATCTGCGAGCGCGGCGGCGTTTAATTTTACTTGATGTTGATACGTCTTAAATTCCGGTTTTAACGCTTCGCCAAAACACACCGCTTTGGCGGCAATTACATGCATTAAAGGCCCGCCTTGCACGCCGGGGAAAACGGCAGAGTCAATGGCTTTGGCTAAATTTTCTTTGCATAAAATCAGCCCGCCGCGCGGACCACGCAAAGTTTTATGTGTCGTCGTGGTAACAACGTCTGCGTACGGCACGGGCGAAGGATATTCTCCGGCGGCAATTAAGCCCGCATAATGCGCCACATCACACGCTAAATACGCACCGCAACTATCGGCTATTTCGCGCAAGCGTTTCCAATCAAACACGCGCGAATAGTTGGACGCGCCCGCTAAAATGAGTTTCGGTTTATGTTCTTGGGCCAATACGGCGGCCTCGTCGTAATCAATTTCTTCGGTATCTTTGCGCACGTTCATCGCAATCATATTGTAGAGTTTGCCGGAAAAATTTAAAGGATGTCCGTGTGTTAAATGTCCGCCGTGCGAAAGGTTTAAACCCAGCACCGTGTCGCCGGGTTTTAACAAGGCAAAATAAACCGCCATATTGGCTTGCGCGCCGGAGTGCGGCTGTACGTTAGCGTGTTCGGCACCGAACAATTTTTTGGCGCGCTCGCGGGCCAATGTTTCCACGATATCCACATATTCGCATCCGCCATAATAGCGTTTGGCGGGGTATCCTTCGGCGTATTTGTTGGTGAGAATAGAACCCTGCGCTTGCATAACGGCCAAAGAGGTAAAATTTTCGGATGCGATGAGCTCAATGCGCTCGCGCTGACGGGCTAATTCTTGGGATACGGCATTAAAAACTTCGGTATCGGTTTTTTGCAAATTCGGGTACATAAATTTCCTCACTTTTTACTATGAAAAATGCGTGTTATTTACTATAATTTACTAAAAGAAGTTAATTTCATCAAGAGGTGTAAAAATGGCTAAACTCACAAAAAAAGACTTCCTCAAAAACACTATCAAACACATTGATTTGAAAAAATACAATGTGGTCCCCATGGTAGAAGCGTTTGAGGGTATGGCCTACGCGTCGCGCGAAGTGGCCAGAGCAAGCAAAATCTATAACATGATGCTTTCCGATAAAAACTGTTCCGTGATTTTGTGTATTGCCGGGTCTTTGGTATCTGCCGGTATGAAAAAAGTAGTGGTGGATATGATTCAAAATAACATGGTAGATGCTATCGTGTCTAACGGGGCCAACATCGTGGACCAAGACTTTTTTGAAGCGCTCGGTTACAAACATTACATCGGCACTCCGTATAACCAAGACGATAATTTACTGCGCGATTTGCATATTGACCGCATCTACGACACCTATATTGACGAAGACCAACTCAAAAATTGCGACGAAACGATCCACAAAATCTGCAATTATTTAGAGCCGCGCCCGTATTCTTCCCGCGAGTTTATTTGGGAAATGGGCAAATGGCTTGAAAAAAATAAAAAAGGTAAAGATTCTATCGTTTACAACGCATATAAACACGGTGTACCGATATTCGTTCCCGCATTTAGCGACTGCTCGGCCGGGTTTGGTTTTGTAGCCCACCAAACCGAACACCCCGGTGCGCACGTGTCTATTGACAGTGCCAAAGATTTTTTGGAACTTACCAAAATCAAAATCAAAGCCAAAGAGACCGGGCTTATGATGTGGTCCGGCGGTGTGCCGAAAAATTTCGCGCAAGATACCGTCGTGGCTGCTGAAATTTTGGGCGCGGAAATTCCGATGCACAAGTATGCCGTGCAAATCACGGTAGCCGACGTGCGTGACGGCGCATTATCGGGATCCACCTTAAAAGAGGCCTCCTCTTGGGGTAAAGTTTCTACCGCCCTTGAACAAATGGTTTACGGCGAATGCACCACGCTTATTCCGCTGATTATCGGTTACGGTTATCACAAAGGCGCGTGGAAAAAACGCAAAGCGTCTAACTATGTAAAATTCTTGCAAGACGAAGACGCTAAAATTGCGAAGTCCCGCAAAAAATAATGCAACTTAAAACCGCGTTTTTAAGTTTCGTTTTACTGCTCTGCCCGTGTGCGCTATGCTACGGGCAGCTCAGTTTTTTGGGTGTAAACGGCGAACGCGGCTACTCAGCCATGCGCGGGCGGTATGTGTGGGATTTGGACAATAATTTTATCCTCGTCCCTTCTTACGAATTTTACCGCTCGTCCGACGATCCGGACGTGGAAAAAACCGGTACAACCCACCGCTACGGTTTGGGAGTTTTGTACGATTTTTCCGATACCTGGCGCGGTTACGTGCGTGTGCTTTATCAACCCTTGGCCGTAAATAACGCAGGCATTAGTTATTATGCCGGCGGCATATGGCAGCCCTTCTATCGCTGGGGGTTTCTGACAGACCCCTTTTTGGAAGCCCGCCTCGGTCGGGCGCACTACCGTATTGAAGATGACGACATTGGCGGGGTCATGGATGGCACCTACCGCCAACGGGAAACAAATGTTCAACTGCGCGCCGGAGCGGCCTTGGGCCCGTGGAACTTGAAAACCGCCTGGCATAAAGTGATACAATATAGTAACGAACCGGACCCGGATATATGGTTTAGTTGGACCGATATTCCCTTTATGACAGCCGTAGTGCAGGGTTTTTTGTATGAAGCGGTGGCGGCCCAGGTTAGCTTTCCGACCCGGTTTCTCACTCCGTACGCTTCGGCGGTACGTTATCGCTATGCGCAGGCCGACTCTTCGGAAACTGCCGTAAGTGCGGGAGTGCGTTTCCATTGGGAACGGACTTCTTTTTCCGGCGGTGTGGAAGTGTTTGAGCCGCGCCGCGAAGAAAGCCGTAGGACGTTTTTTTCTATGTCTGTGGAAATAGATTTTTAACAGAGGCCCGTATGCAACAGATAGATTTACAATGTAACGTAAACGAGAAAACTTTTTCTTGGACGCTGTTTTTAACGCGCGGTATTGTCGCGTTAGTGCTTTTGTATATCACGTGTGGCAGTTTGCTCTATTACCGCGAATTTTTATACAACGCCGCCGCGCTCGGGTGGCCGATTCCCGTACAATTGGGTGTCACGCTTTTATTGGGGCAACTGCTGTTTTGTTTGATGTTACTGCTGGGTTGGTTTACCCGGCTTGTATCGGGGCTGAGCGTACTTTGCATGGGCGCGATCGGTGTTATTTTTTTTGCAGGAGAACTTAACCGTATCTATGTAGCACTTATGCTCTTGCTCGTTACGGCGTTGTTGCCGTCGGTTTTATTAGGGCCGGGCAAGATTAGTTTGGACTACCGGCAGGTTGCCCGCCGTGCAAATAGAATTAACAGAGGTTAATTATGGAAAATTCAACAACTTCCCCCTATATTAGTTTGGCTAACAAATACCGTCCGCAAAAATTTGAAGACATGGTCGGACAGGAAAGTATTTCCAAAACTTTGCAAAATGCGCTCAAATCCGGCCGTATTGCCCACGCCTATTTGTTTTACGGGCCGCGCGGTTGCGGCAAAACGACGACGGCGCGTATTTTAGCCAAAGCCCTTAACTGCACCGGACACGGGGAAGATAAACCGTCGGCCGAGCCGTGCGGCAAATGTCCGCAATGTCTGGAAATTGCCCAAAGCGCCGATATGGACGTGCTAGAGTTGGACGCCGCGAGCAATACAGGCGTAGATAACGTGCGCGAGGTAATTATTGATACTATCTCGCTGGCATCGTCGCGCGATCGTTTTAAAGTGTTTATTTTAGACGAAGTGCATATGCTTTCGGCCGGCTCGTTTAACGCGCTTTTAAAAACGATTGAGGAACCGCCGGCCCATGTTATTTTCATTTTAGCTACGACGGAAAAACACAAAGTGCCTGCCACCATTGTCAGCCGTTGCCAGACGTTCCGTTTCCGTCCGCTCACAACCGACGAAATCACTACACATTTGTTAGATTTATCCGGTGCCGAAAATATAGATTTAACACCCGCGGCGGCTAAAATTATTGCCAAAAACGCCGGCGGTGCGATGCGCGATGCACTGACACTGCTGGACCGCGCGATTGCTTTTTGCGGTAGTCGTATTGACGAGAAAACAGTAGCCGATATGCTAGGGCTTACCCCCGATGAACTGCTCAAGCAAGCGCTTGGTGCGCTCGTGCAAAAAGATAGCCAAGCGTTGCATCAGGTTTTCCAAACGATTCAAACCGAAGGGTTTGATGCCAATTCTTTTCTAAAAGATTTAAAAAATGTACTGGGCGAAGCGTTTTATTTTGTGCTCGGTCAAGGCGATGAGCCGTTTGCCGGTGCTAAAACTGTTTTAGACGGAGTCAGCCCCGGCTTTTTGGCACAACTCTCGCGCAAAATCAACAAACTGTGCGAAGAAGTTAAATTTTCCGATAACGCCCTTATCAGTGCGGAAGTCGGTTCGTTTACCGTAATGGACAGTTGTTTGGATATTTCCGGCTTGGTCAGCCGCTTGGAGGCCTTGGAACGCGGGGAAGCGTTGCCGCCGTCTGCACCTACTTCTCGCGATCCGGTTAGTACGGTTAAACCGGCGTCCCGCCCGACGGCTATGCCCCGCCCGCAAAAAACAGATTTTGTGGCCCCTGCACCTGCAACTAAGTCCGCAGTAGTAGCTACCGAGCCGGAAACGCCCGTTTTGCAAACAGCTATTTCCAATCAAAAGCTATGGGAAAAAATGCTCAAGCATTTTGAAAAAAGCCCGTTTGTTTATGATGTGATGTTAAACAGCACCGTTACGTTTAACGAAACTTCGTGGACGTTGTCTTTCGCACCTGAAAAAGCGTTTTACCAAATTCCTGCGCAAAGCAAACTGGCTGAGTTGGAAAAAGCCGCTTTGGAATTGGGCGGTCGTAAAGTAACGATCCAATTGGCTACGGCTTCTGCTGCTCCCGCAAAGGCGGCTACTAAAGCGGCTACTAAAACAACCACTAAATCGGTAGAGATTTTAGATGAAGAGCCCTTGCCTGTGCCGGAAACATTTGTAGCACCCACCGCGGTTGAAAATGCGCCGGAAGAAGTCAAAGAAGTGCTTACTATGTTTCCCGGGGAATTGCTTGCTTAGGTTATGAAAAGTTTAGACCGTTTCGTCCGTGCGCTTCGTCGGTTACCGGGGGTGGGTCCCCGGCAGGCGGAGCGTTTTGCCGCCTATTTTTTGCGGGCTTCACAAGGGGAAACGGAAGAATTTATCAGCGCGCTTACTTCACTTAAACAAGACGTCAAATTGTGCCCGGTTTGTTTTGCGTATAGTGATTCGCAGCCGTGTGCCATTTGTAGCGACTCCGACCGCGACCATAGTCAAATTTGTGTAGTAGAAGATCCGCAAGATATTGAAGCCATTGAGAAAACCGGCGCGTATAAAGGCACGTATCACGTATTGCACGGGGCCATTTCTCCCATGGACGGACGCAGTGCCGAACATGTCAAAGTGCGCGAACTTTTAGCCCGTGTGCAACAAGCCCAAGAGCCGGTGCGCGAAGTGATTATCGCTACCGACCCGGATAGCGAAGGCGAAACAACGGCTTTATATTTGGCTGATTTATTGCGCGGGCAGGTAGCCCAAATCACACGTATCGGATACGGTGTTCCGTTAGGCGGCGATATTGACTATATGGACGAGATGACGCTGGGGTACTCGCTCAAAGGCCGCACTAAAATTTAATGCATCCCTCTGTGTATAAGCGTCCGTTATTGTGGCTAGTGGCGGCGCTGATTGTCGGACTTACTTTCTTTTATCGTCCCGCTCCCGCTAAGCAGGACGTTTCCCGTTTTATCTCATCACAAGAAGTAACACTTATCGGACAAGTGGTCAGTTTCCCGGTTACAAAAAAAGATAAACAAAATGTGTGGCTAAAAGTGCTGTCCGTTAGCGGCGTTGCTGCTAGCGGGCGCGTGTATGCCCGCATCGGTAATTTTACGCCGCAGTGGAAAGACACCTTGCAACTAACTGGCCGTTTGCAAACGCCGTACAGTGTGCATTTGCCGGGGAATTTTGATTGGCGCGAATATCTGGCGCGCAAGCAAACGTTTGCGGAAATTAAAACAACACAGGCCCAACGCGTAAAACAAGCCGCGTGGCCGTGGCGTGTTATTCGTACGGTGCGCCAAGATATCTTACACACGCTTACTACGTCGTTCCCGCCGGAGTTAGCCCAAATTGCGGGCGGCGTGCTTTTAGGCGAGCGCGGAGATTTCCCGCCGGATTTATATACCGCATTTCAAAATAGCGGTGCAATTCATTTATTAGTAGCGTCCGGCGGTAACGTCGGCTTTGTAACGCTAATCACGTTGGCGGTGGGTATGCTGTTTGGTTTGCGCCGCCGGGCATTACTGGTGTTTGCCTTAGGCACGGCGGGAGCGTACACGCTTATTGCCGGAGCCGATGCACCGCTACTTCGCGCGTATTTGATGGCGGTATGTGCGTGCGCGGGCTATTTTCTGGGCCGTAACAGCGGCGTATTTCAAGGGTTGTTATTGTCGTGTTTGATTATTTTGCTCATTACGCCGTCTGCGGTATTTGATACCGGGTTTCAAATGTCGTTTTTGGCTACGCTGGCCATTGTGATTTGTTTGAATAATTACCGCGTGCCCGGTTCGTGGCCCAAATTAGCGCGTTTTTTCGGGCCGATTTTTCTGGCTACATTGGCTTCGCAACTGGCACTTCTTCCCGTTTTTACCAATGTGTTTTATAAGGTTTCGTTGACGGGGTTGCTGTCTAATATGCTACTTGTGCCATGGGCCTCTTTTTTAATGGGGCTTGGGTTTGCGTATTATGTATTTTCATTACTTCACATAGGGATCGTATTATATTATCCCTATTTGTGGAGTTTGGAAATTTTTGAATTACTGGTCAGGTTTTTTGCGTCGTTTCAATTTTCTTCACTCTCTGCTACGTCGTGGAACGTGGGCAGTATCGTGGCTTATTACGTGGCCTTATTTTGGGTGTTACAACTGCCGCATAAAAATTTTGCAAAGAAACTGGCATTGCCGTGTTTGATAATAGCCGTACTGTTTTTTGGCATTGGGCGCCTGAATCAAAATCGGCCGAAAGTTTATTTATTAAGCGAGTGGAATAACCGCGCGGCGATTGTTCGCATAAACCGGAAAACAGCCCTTGTATTTAACGACGGGCTTGATCAAGAGAAAATAGAGCACGCCTTGTATGCGCTCGGGTTTTCGCAAGCATCGCTTATGCTCCCGTTAGCCGGCGAAGTGATTTTTGATACGATATGGCCGGGCGACAAATTTTCTGTTCCCGGCGGCGAGGTGCGCGCCGGGTGGGAGTTGCGCCAAGCTAAAGGCGGGCACGTGTGGGAAGACACGGGTTATTCGGGCAAACAAAATAGCGGGTTATCGTATTGTGTACAAGCCAAAAAACGGGAAATTTGTATCGGTTCACACGCGCGGTTTTTGGTATTGCCGGACGGGAAAACGGTTTCTTCCGAGCTAAATAATACCGTCAATACAAATTGGTAATTTGCCGTTAGCTGTTTGGTTACCCAGTAAGATTTCGGCAGCGGTTTCTTGAAATTCCGGTGCGGGGCTAAACGTAAATAAAGCCCCTTGCGTGTGTGTCTTTTCCGGCAAGGCCCACGGGCTTGCTAACAGGACCGCTACTGAGGTGCGACAATTTTGTAGGGCCGTTTGCAAGCGCAATTCGTCTTCTTGTTCTAACGCCACACTTCCGCGAAATGCTTTGTAACGGCGCAAACAAACGACCAATAAACAATCGGCTTTTCCTGTAAAAGGGGCTAAGCAAACGCCTGCTTTTTTTAGTGCGTTATATAGCGGTGCGGCGGATGTTTTGCCGTCGGAGCCGATTTCCAAAAAGTGTACCGTTTGCCCGGGCGTAAGCGCGGGTAATGTGCCTAGTAAAACAATTGCTTGCCGGGCGGTACGCCAAACGTAATCGCTTTTGGAAAAAGCGTCTTTTTGTGTGGGACGCGGGCCTGCTTGCCGGGCTTTGTCGCACAAGATGTTTTGTTGTTTTTCGCTACGGGCCAAAATAGTTGCGGGCACTTTTTTCTTTTCCAAAAAATCAATGAGATCGCCGGGATTTTGCGGTACAAGCAAAATGTTTACGCCTGTTTTCAGCGCGCGCCAAGCGGCCTCTTTTTCATCGCCAATGGCTTTCATTAAAAGCGCATCGGTAAGTACACACCCCTTGTAATTTAATTGTTGGCGCAATATATTTTTAGCAATAGCGGGTGAAAGAGAAGCCGGGTTTTCCGGGTCAATTTGAGGCAGTAATAAATGCCCCAGCATTACGCTGTCGGCAAGTGGTAAAAGGTTTTGGAAAGGGACCAATTCGCGCTCAAAAATTTCTTTTTCACTACGTTGCAAAACAGGGAGCGCGACGTGTGAATCGGTAGTCGTGTCGCCGTGCCCGGGGAAGTGTTTTATGCTGTTGAGAGCTCCGCCCTGTGAAAGCCCTTTCATAAACGCGCGGGCCAGCCGGATCACACGTTCGGGGTCTGCCCCAAACGAGCGCGTATTTACAATCGGGTTGAGCGGGTTATTGGCTAAATCTAACACGGGCGCAAACACCCAATCTACCCCCAAACTGCGCGCTTGGCGGGCGGTAATAAGCCCTTTTTCAAACGCTAAATTTTCATCATCGGCCGCCCCCAAGGCCATGTTAGAGGGCAGTAGCGGTGCATCGGGCAGCCAACGCCCCAAGCCGTCCTCGTAATCGGCGGAAATAAGCAAATAATCTAAGGGGGAAACAGCACGCACGGCCGCGGTAAACGCAGCCACTTGCTTGCGCGTGCCGCCATACAAACAAAACCCGCCCACGCCGCGTTTGGCTAAATCCAATGCGTCCTGTAAAGGCGTTTTATCAAACCAAAAACCGGGGTGAACTAAACGCGCAACGTTCATAATGTAATCTTCCCTAAAATAGTTTTTTTGTGCGCGCCGGTAGCGTGCGGACAGTGATTTGTTTTTTTGTGAAGCGCGAGCCACGCAAACAGCGCAAACGCGGCGGCCTCTTTGGCTTGCGGATCTATTTGATAGTCCAATGACGTTGTAATTTTCACGTGCGGCAATGTTTCGCGCAAAAAACGCAGGAGCGTTTTATTAAAGCATCCACCGCCGGAAACAATAAGTTCTTGTTGCTGTTTACGCGGTACAAAACGTGTAAGTTGATTGGCAACGGCGGCCGCGGTAAAATACGTTACGGTGGCTAATAAATCGTTGAGCCGGTTTTTAAATGTAGGCAGAAAATAGCGCATTAAATAATCTTGCCCGAAATCGTTTTTGTCTAAACTTTTAGGTGGCTTTTGTGTAAAGAACGGTTGTTTAAGTAGTTTGTTTGCCAGCATTTTATCCGGTGTGCCTTTGGCGGCTGTTGCACCGTTTTTATCAAACGGTTTGCGCAAAAATTGTTGGGCGCACAAGTCAATAAGCGTATTGCCCGGGCCGATGTCAAAGCCGAACGTCTTTCTGTTTTTTCCAACGAGTGAAAGGTTGGAAATGCCGCCGATGTTTAGCAAAATCTTCGGACTTTTTTGACCCCAGATATATTCATCAAAAAAAGGCATTAAAGGAGCCCCTTGCCCGCCAAGCGCGATGTCTTTGGCGCGAAAATCACTCACTACCGGCACGTTAAAATTTGCCGCTAAAAAACTCGGCTCCCCAATTTGGAGCGTATGCGGTGTGGTAGCGTTAGGGGCGTGTAAAATGGTCTGTCCGTGAGAGCCAATCACACAAATGTCCGACGATGATAAATGAAATTCTTTCAAAAACCGCGCCACTAATTTGCCGTACAATTCACCCAGTTCGTAATTAAGTTCGCTTAGCGGTGCGGCCTTTAATTGGGCTGCGTTTAATAACCGCTCTTGTAATTTTTTAGGATAAGGATAGTTTTTGAAATGCACTATTTTAAACGGGCGTACTCGCACCGCGCAGACGGTAAGTCCGTCGGCACTTGTCCCGCTCATAAGTCCCAATGCTAATTTAGTCATCTAATGCTTTCCCTAAAAATCCGTTCGCGCTTTTTAATTTCTTTTCGGCATTTACGCGCGATAATTTTTTACGGTGCATAACAACCGCTGTTTTTACGTTCCCGCCGGAAGAAACTAATAATTTGGCGGCGGTTTTTTCGCTTACGTGTGCGAGTAAACTAATCAGCCGTACCGCGCGCGCAACCAGTTTTTTATTGGTAGGTTGCACATCCACCATCAAATTGCCGTACGTTTTGCCGCACAAGGCCATCGCGCCCGTGGTAATAGCGTTTAGCGTCATTTTGGTTGCCGTGCCTGCTTTCAGGCGGGTAGATCCGCTTAACGCTTCCGGCCCGGTGGCTAAACAAATATGAATTTCCGCGTGCGCGGTATCGGCATGCGGATTGCACGAAACGAGCGCGGTGTGCGCACCTAATTTTTGCGCTTGTTTCAGCGCTCCCAATACGTAGGGCGTGCGGCCGCTGGCGGTTAGTCCAATTACAAAATCGTTCTTTTTGACGTGTGCGGCAATTTCACGTGCCCCTTGTTTTTCATTATCTTCGGCGCCTTCTTGTGAGCGAAAGACGGCCTTTTCTCCCCCGGCAATAAGCCCGATAATTTCCCCCGGCTTGGTGCCAAAGGTGGGCACACACTCTACCGCTTCCAGGATGCCTAACCGTCCGCTCGTGCCCGCACCGATAAAAATAATTTTGTGTTTGCTCGCATACGTTTGCGCTGCGCAAACAATAGTTGCCGCAATTTGCTTGCCCGCTTTTTTAACCGCACGCGCGGCGTTAAAATCTTCGGCGTTAAACACACGCGCGAGTTGGGCCGGAGTCATCCGGTCCAGTTTTTTTGTTTTCGGATTTATTTGTTCGGTTGGCGAAATCATTTTTGCTTAAATTGTTTTTCTGTTTCTTCCAAGGTTTTAATTTTAGCGCATAGCGGAACAACCGCAAAAGATAATAAACTGATAAATGCAGTTACCCAGAAGAATTTTTCATACCCAAGCGCCATTTGCATTTTGCCCGATATCATAGACGGTACCATCATCCCTAACGCCATAATGCCTGTGGAAATAGCATAGTGCGACGTTTTGTATTTGCCTTGCGAAACGTACATGATAAATACGGTTAGTGCCATCATGGCCAGCCCGTAGCCGAAATTTTCAAGCGTAATCAAAGCCGCCACCACGGTCAGCCCCGGTTTGGCTACGGCGAGGTATATGTAAAAAAAGTTCGGCAAGACAAGCGAGCACGCAAACGGCCAAATACACTTTTTAAAACCGTATTTGCCCAAGAGCCATCCGCCAAGTAAGTTGCCTGCGATAATGCCACCAAGCCCTAACGTGCCTTTAATCAGCCCGTAATTTTGCATAGAGAGTCCGAGTGCGCCTTCGCTAACGGGTTTAAGTAGGAATAGCGGAACAACTTTTTCCAGCAACGCTTCGCCGAAGCGGTAAATCAAAATAAACAGCAAAATATACAAAATATTTTGTTGGGTAAAGTACGAGGCAAACGCCTCTTTCCACGCCGTTGTTTGTGGGGTGGCGGCGGGTTTGTCGTCTTGCGGTTTGGGCAAGATGTGTAAGTGAAACGCGGCAAACGCCAAAAACAAAAGACCTAAAAAGCCAAATAAACATACCCAGTTATACGGTTTGGGGGCCAGGCCTTTTTCGGCTAAGGCACCGGTAGCGGATATTAAAATGCCGCTGCCTAAAATCATCGCTAAACGGTAAAAAATTGTACGGATGCCGACGAAATGTCCTTGGTCTTGCGGGGTCAGCGCAAGCAGGTAATATCCGTCGGTAGCAATATCCAACGTGGCGGACGCAAATGCACCGAAAAAGAACCCGAATAATGTTAGGGTAAAGGTGGTTTGCAAGCCGGTTTGCTCGGCAAATGCAAACGCTTGGAACATCAGCACGGCGGCAATCAGCAAGAACACGGCCGCCAAAACTGTTTGCGCGCCTAACAGCCAACGCCGTTTGGTGCTGCGGGCATCCACCAAGGGGCTCCAAAACATTTTTAAAATCCACGGCAGATACAGCCACCCGGTCCACAAGGTAATTTGGTCGTTGGGCAAACCTAAGTCTGCATACAATAACACGGACACCACATTGATAATGATGTACGGGAAACCTTCGGCTAAATACAACGTGGGGATAAAACCCCAAGGGGAAGTGATTTTGTTCATAATTATTTAAAGGCGTATTTCCCGGCTAACAAATTAGCCAACGGGCGGGTGGTTTCGTTTTTCTCAAACAACATTTTGATAATGGCCGTTAACGGTACGGCGAGTAAGGCCCCCATAATACCCCAAACAAGCGCCCAGAAAATTAAACACGCAAGCACGATGATAGGGTCTAAGTCCATACCCTTGCCAAGCCATTTTGTTTCTAAAATGTTGCCGATCACAAAGTGAATAGCGGTTAGCAAACAAAGCGCGAGCGCGATGTGCCAATCAAATCCGTATTGCAAAAATAATACAGGTAACGGCAAGGCCGTGGCGATAAACGGCCCGACGTTGGGAATGAAATTAAGCACAAATGTTAGCACCGCTAACATGGAGGCCAACTCTGTTTTGATGGTGGCTAATACTACCCATGTACAAAGCGCCGCTAAAAGCGAAACGAAAATTTTAATCAGCAAGTAAAACGAGATTTGTTGTTGGATCGTACCGACGATAGATACTTTGTCTTCGGCGGCTTTACCCATAAAGATAAAGATAACAAACAGCGTAATCAGCATTAAATTGGTGATGATAGACATTAGCATACTACCTAAACTTTTTACAAAGTTAAACACCGGCAATTTCGCGGCGGTTTCCAAGGCAAATTGGGCATTGATGTTGACCCCGTATTTTTGTGCGTGGCTTAAAAACCAATCCAACGTATCGTTTAAGCGGTCGGCATACGTGTCAGCTCCGTTTACGAAACTTTCAATGGAGTTGGAGATAAACAAAACAGACGTAACAATCAGTGCCAAAAACGCCGCTAAGCTGATAATCAACCCCAACGTATACGGCACGTGCCAATTTTGTTTCATTTTGTTAGCCAATGTGCCGGCTACCATGGAAATAAAAAGCGCGATTACAAACGGCATTAAAATACTTTTGGTGTAGACCAGTACGGCCGTGGCGGCTGTGCCGGCTAGAATCATTAAACAAATGTTATTGATAGGGGCTAATTTTTCAGCAGTAGATTTAAGCATAGTTTTCTCCTATTTTCAGTATAGCATAAAACCCCCTTGCCCGTGCACCAAGCACCCCGGCAAGCCCCACGAAAGCACCGTTTATGAAATTCCCTATTGCTAAAATATCGCATTAAAAGCAAACAGAGGTTTTAGGCCTCACGCCTGCCCCCGGCAAGGGGGTTGTTGCGTTGCAAAGCAACAGTGCAAAAACAGTGTGGCTACAATTAAGCGGAAGTTGACTCCCAAAATGCCTGCCCCCGGCAAGGGGGTTGACATCGTTTTTTTTTTTTTGCTACATTTTATTTAATGAAACAAAGGAGGAGTTTTATGGAAAAGGAAAGATGTTTTAAAGCCGTTGTAAATCAAATTAAGATGTTATTTGGCGCAACCCACCACTCGTCATCCCGCAGTGTTTCTATGCGGGATATAGTGGTGGGTTTCTTTAACGCCCCGTTATATCCCGGATTACAAATTTCCGGGATGACGAACGGGGCGCGGATTACAAATTTCCGGGATGACGAACGGGGCGAGCGGTTTTACGCTCATTGAACTATTAGTGGTTGTCCTTATCATCGGTATATTGGCGGCGGCCGCGCTCCCGCAGTATCAAGTAGCCGTTGCTAAAAGCCGCTTGGCGGCTATCAAGCCGCTACTGGCCGATTTAAAGGCGGCGGAAGAGGTGTACTACATGGCAAACGGACGATATACGGCAAGTGATACGGAATTGGACCTATCTATTGCCGATACGTTACATTCGCGCAGTAACGGAAAGTTGACGGATTTGTTTTATGTAAATTTGTTGGGAAATGCGGTTAGTTCCGCGTATGTTTATGTGTACTATTGTCCACGTACAGGTGCGGCAGATGCAACGGCCTGTTCAAATCAATTGGAGTTTAGATATATGGTTTGGTTTGAACATTCCGCAAAACCCAACGCCGTAGATTGCGTAGGATATACCGATTTGGGACGGAAAGTGTGCAAGACAGCCGTACAATAATAAGATTTCACTTTTTGCCTGTACGGAAAGCCATGGCAAGGGCTTACAGTATCATCATGCTGTCGCCAAACGAGTAGAAACGGTATTTCTTTTCTACCGCTTGCAAGTACGCCTCGTAGATAAAATCTTCTCCGGCAAAGGCACTTGTCATGCACAAAGGCGTGGAGTCCGGGAAGTGGAAGTTGGTAATCAAGCAATCAATCGCTTTAAATTTGTAGCCGGGATAGATAAACAGGTCCGTCCACTTTTTCCCGGCGTGAGTAATATGATTTTCGTCCGTGAAACTTTCCAGTGTGCGCGTGCTGGTTGTGCCGCACGAGAAAACACGCTTGCCGTTTGCGCGAACTTCGTTTAAAATGTTTGCCGTTTCTTCATTTACTTCGCCCAGCTCCGCCAGCATTTTATGCTCTTGCGGCTCGCCGCGAAGCGGCTTAAAAGTGCCCCACCCTACGTGCAACGTAATGTAGCAGATGTGCACGCCTTTATCTTTTAGTTTTTGTAAAAGTTCCGGCGTAAAATGAAATCCCGCCGTCGGAGCGGCGATAGAGCCCTTGTATTTTGCATAGACGGTTTGGTAGCGTTCTTTATCGGTTTCAATGCTTGCGCTCATGCCGCTATGTTTGCGCGCTTTTTCAATATATTGCGGCAAAGGCATGAGCCCGTGTGCATCGCAAAACGGCAAAATATCATCTTGGTTAAATTCTAAAATGGCTTCGTTGGCGTCGGTTTTGCCGAGCACTTTGGCAGTTAAACCGTCGCCAAAATCAAGCGTGATGCCCTCTTTATAATCACGTGTTAAAACGGCCCACGTGCGCGAATTTGTCGTCGGGCGTACCAATAATACTTCTACCTTGCCGCCGGTAGGTTTGTGAGCGAAAAGCTTAGCGGGAAAAACTTTTGTGTTATTGATGACCAACGCGTCGCCGGGGTTAAAATACTCATGGATGTCGCGGAAAATGCGGTGTTCAATGGTGTGCGTGTCACGGTGCAGTACCATTTGGCGCGAACTGTCGCGCGGGGTAGCGGGTTGTTTTGCAATCAACGGGTCAAGGTCTAGCTTTTTAAATCGTTCAAATGCCATATTTATTTTTTTATGGTGGTGATTTTGGCACCGGGATAATAATTCTTTAAAATCTGTTCGTAATTTTTTCCGGCTTTGGCCATGCCGTTAGCACCGTCTTGGCACATGCCGATACCGTGTCCGTAGCCGTGCCCGGCGGCGTGTAAGGTTTTGCCGCTTAGTTGCAGTTTGGTGAGTTTACAACTTCTCAGGCCTACGGCCAAACGGAAATTATTACACGCAATGGTTTTAGTGCCTTTAGAGGTGTGGACGGTTAATTTAGTGGCGCGTCCGGTAGAGGTGCGGTGTGCTACTTTTACACTTTTTACACTGCCCGGCAGGCCGATACCGTGCACGTACGAACTTACTTTGGCGTACGGGATATCTTGTTTAAACGAGTAACTTTTAGAATGAGAATCGTACGCGCACGAAGCTCCGCCCAGCGGTTTAATAGATTTAGCGTGCGTGTTCCAACTGGTTACGTCGTCGGTGCCGCCGCCGCAGTTGCCATGGTAATAGGTGTAAAAGAGTTGATCGTTGTACGTGAGCACTTTGTTTTTAGTGGCGTCCACGGCCTCTTTGACGGACGGATATTGTTTGCCGCCGCCTTTATACATTTGACTGCGCACATCGCTGTATAAATCAAAGTATTTGTTTTTACTGTGTTCCAAGGTTTTAAGCGTGTAGGTACGTGCGGCCACCGCTTGTGCTTTTAACGCTTCTATTGGCCAAGAGTAACTCATTTCGTAGGGAAGTACGCCGTAGAGGTAGTTTTCCAAATCTACGTGTTCTACGAGAATAAAGGTGTGTTGGACCGGCACGATTACCAATTTGCCCGCGTAACTATTTGCGTTCCAAGTAAGCAGGGTGTCTTTGGCGGGTTCAATAATAATAGGTTGGTTGCTTTTAAGCGTGCCGACTTGTACTTGCCCGTTTCCGGCAAAGCGGACGGTCAGCGTGCCGCCGGCGGATACTTTATATTTCTTTTCTAAATCTTGCGTGTAAATATAGACGCGGCCCGAGTGTTTAATTTCGGCGGTTGATTGGTTGTCAGCCAGCAACACGCGCACGATTTTGAGTGCTTGTGCCGATGACGATTGATCCGGCGCGGGAGCTTGGGCGGGGGCTTCGTTTTCCTCTTTAGGTAAGACGAGTTCTGTGGATGCGGTAACGGCTTGCGTAGCGGGTGCGGGCGTTTGTTTGGGGGCGGTTTGCGTTTTGCGTGCTGACGGCACGGCACACGCTATGCTCATGCCAAGCACGCAGAATAATGCCCCAAAACGTATGAGATGAGTTGCTTTCATATACGGTTATTCCTACGTCTAAAATAACAAATCGGTTTGTTGTTGGCGGCCCAAATGTTCGTAGGCCTTGCGCGTGGCAACGCGTCCGCGCGGCGTGCGGGCAATAAACCCGGCTTTGATTAAAAACGGTTCAATAACATCGGTCAGCGTATCAATAGATTCAGAAACCGCAATGGCTAAATTTTCCACACCCACCGGGCCGCCGGAAAAGCGGTCAATGAGGGCTTCTAAAATGCGTTTATCCACGCTGTCTAATCCCTCGGCGTCAATGTCTAACGAGTCCATGGCGTTTTGAGCGATTTCTTGTGTGATGATGCCTTGTCCTTTGACTTGTGCAAAATCGCGTGCGCGGCGCAGTAAGCGGTTGGCAATACGCGGCGTGCCGCGCGAGCGTTTGGCCAGTTCGGTGAGCCCCTCGCGCTCGGCGGCGATGTTTAATAAGCGCGCGGAGCGTTCCAAGATGTCGGTAATTTCCGGCGTTTCGTAAAAGCCGAGGTTAAATACAATACCAAAGCGGTCGCGTAGCGGCCCGGTCAGCAGGCCTGAGCGCGTAGTCGCGCCGACGAGCGTAAAACGCGGCACGGCTAGTTTTAAGGTGGTACTGCCTGCGCCTTTGCCGGTATTAATAAAGAACGTAAAATCTTCCATGGCCGGGTATAAGGCCTCTTCTACGGCGGGGTTTAAACGGTGGATTTCATCAATAAACAAGATGTCCCCTTCGGCCAGTTCGGTAGTGAGCATGGCGGCTAAATCGCCGGGGCGTGCAAGTACCGGGCCGGACGTTACTTTGATATTGACACCCATTTCGTGTGCCAAAATGTTGGCAAGCGTGGTTTTTCCTAAACCGGGCGGCGCATAAAATAAGCAATGATCTAGCGCCTCTTTGCGGGTTTTAGCGGCTTTGATAAAAATGCGCAAATTGTCTTTGAGTTTATCCTGTCCAACAAATTCGTCCAACGTCGCTGGGCGAAGCGCGGCCTCCAACCCGGCAGACTCGTCGGGCAGTTGGGTAACGTCTAACATTTCGTTTTGGTTGCTCATTTTTTCAATACCCGCAGGGCCTCTTTAATAATGGTTTCAATTTTTTCGTTCGGGCCGATACCTTGTGTATGGAGTGTGTCTAACGCGCGGCGCGCTTCGGCGGCGGAATAACCCAGCGCGCCTAACGCTTCTAACACGTTAGACAGATAGGTCGGTTCGTCCAACACTTTAATTTTGCTTTCGCCTTGCACGGTAACGGCGTCCATTTTATCTTTGAGTGAGTTAATCAGTTTTTCGGCTGTTTTGGACGTAAACCCGAAAATACCTGTCAAAATTTTAGGATCACGCTGCAAAATAGCTTGGTGGAAATCAGCCACCGAGCGCAACGCTTTATTTAAAAATTCCATGGCTTTTTTAGGCCCCGTATTGGGGATAGCGGTTTTAAACAAAAGCCATAAATCTTTGTCCTCTTTATGGGTAAAACCGTAAAGCACTGTGCCGTCGTAGGGCGAGATAGATTCCGCCACATACAGCGCGGTTTCTTGCCCGGCGGTTAATTCTTGTGCGCTGGGGCGCGCGAGGTTGACTTCATACCCCACGCCGCCGCACAAAATAACGGCACCGTCTTCACTTACTTCTAAAATTTTACCTTGCAGATAGGCAATCATATTTTCATTGTAGCATAATACGACTTATTTTTTGAGGTTGTTTTGACGGGCGGCGAGCACCCCGGAAAGACTAACGAAAGCACCGTTTATGAAATTCCCTATTGCTAAAACATCGCATTAAAAGCGAACAGAGGTTCTGGGCCTTCTGCCTGCCCCCGGCAAAAACAACGAAAGCACCGTCTATGAAATTCCCTATTGCTAAAATATCGCATTAAAAGCAAATAGAGGTTTTAGGCCTCATGCCTGCCCCCGGCAAGGGGGTTTTCTGTATATATTTTTCTCTCGCTCGTCATCCCGCAGGGTTTCTATGCGGGATATAGCGAGAGAAAAATAAAAACTTGACATCGTTTTTTTTTTTGC
>NZ_CACVRB010000031.1:0-13305 GCF_902756455.1 Candidatus Avelusimicrobium caledoniensis
AGCGGGTAGCGAGTTTGTAAATTTTCCCGATTTGTCTGCTTTTTGTGGTGCCCCGGGGCGGCGGTCTTTTGTAGCTTTTCTGCCGTCAGAAAAGCGGAGAGGGGCTTGACATCGTTTTTTTTTTTGATTTAATTTTATTACATAAAGATTAAAGGAGGAGTATGTATGGAAAAGAAAAATAAAAAAAGTTTGTCATCCCGTGAGGCCGTTACACGGGATCTTCGTATTTTTGTTTCTGCCGGGACGGTTAATGAGCGAGAGAAAATCAGAAGATCCCGGATTACAAATTTCCGGGATGACAGACCTTTATGTTATAACAACAAAGCGTTTACACTCATAGAACTACTTGTCGTTGTCCTCATCATCGGCATACTCGCCGCGATCGCTGTGCCGCAATATCAAAAAGCGGTAGATAAAAGTCGGGCTACGAAATGTTTGGTTGGGTTGCGGGCATTGCGAAACGCACAGGAATCTTTTTATTTAACCAACGGACGGATTCCTACCGATTTTACAGAACTTGACATTGATTTCCCCGGGCAGTTGTCCAATGATCATACGCAGATGGTTGTTGATGATGTTTGGTTTACCCTTAGCGAATATGTGCTTTGCGGCGTAAGCGGAGGGCTAGGCGGAGCATTACATCTGTTGGCTTACTATCCGCCAAATACGGCCGATGCTTTGTATCGCGGTTCTTATTTTTGCCGCAGCACTTCGGACCGTGCCGAAAAAATATGCCAAGCATTGGGTGGAAAAAAGTTAGGTTCCCGGGGTTCGTATCAAGTATATTCGTTAGATTAAATTATTTGTACGCGTTATAACTTACTATTTCGTCAAACGGTTTGCGCGCGTGCGGTTTGCCTTGCAGTGCGTCCTCGGCGGGATAACCTACTGCAATTAAGTGTTCAATCTTTTTATTTGCGGGTAGGTTAAAAAACTTTCCGGCTTTATCCGAATTGACCCAACCGATCCAACACGTGCCTAAACCCAGGTCCCATGCGCGCAGTACAAAGTGTTCGCACGCGATACCGTGGTCTATCAAATAAAATTCCGTGCGGCGCAAAAAACCGCCCATGCGGCTAACAAAATTGCCTTTGTCCGATACCGCGGCCACAATCACGGGTGCATTTGCCACCCACTCACTCATTTTATATACGCCGCTAAAGGCCTCTTGGGCAAAATCGGCTTTTACTTTCGGGTCGTCAATGACAATAAATTCCCACGGTTGCGAGTTGCACGCCGACGGCGCAAGCCGCGCCGCTTCCAAACAGGCGTTAATTTTTTCCCGTTCTACGGGTTTGTTTGCATACTTGCGCACACTGCGCCGCGTTTTAATGACTTGTTCTAATTCCATACAACACCCCCTATAAAATATAAAAATAGGATAGCAAAATTTTATAAAATAAAAGCATGCATTTCACCAAATATAATGGATTAGGAAACGATTTTATTTTCTTAGACGGAGCCACGGCACTGTCGGTTAAACATCCGGCTTTGCTCGCCCAGCAATTATGCGACCGCCGCTTTGGTATCGGCGCAGACGGGCTTGTTTTGCTCTTGCCTTCGGCGCGGGCCGATGTGCGTATGCGCATCATCAATTCCGACGGTAGCGAAGCCGAAATGTGCGGCAACGCATCGCGTTGTGTGCCGATTCACTTATTTCGCCGCGGGCTTTGCACAAAAAAGGAAATTTCACTGGAAACTTTAGCGGGCATTATCCGCACGGAAATTATTGATGAGCCATGCGGGCTCGTGCGCGTAGATATGGGCTCACCGCGTTTGCACCGGGCGGAAATTCCCGTTGCCGGCGCGCCGGACGACCAAGCTATCGGAGTGCCGGTAGGCGTGGGAGGAAAAACGTTTTTCGGCACGGCGGTGTCTATGGGCAATCCGCACTTTGTAATTTTTACGGATGATGTGGAAAGTGTCGCGTTAGAACAAGTCGGCCCCGTGATTGAAAAACACTCGCTTTTCCCGCGCAAAACTAACGTAGAATTTGTGCAGGTGCTTAACAAATATACGTTGCGTATGCGCGTGTGGGAACGCGGGGCGGGTATCACGCGTGCGTGCGGAACGGGGGCGTGTGCCGCGGCCGTGGCCGGAGTGCTTAACAGTAAGACCGCCGGGAAAATTACCGTTAAATTAGACGGCGGAGATTTGCAAATTGAGTGGCCCGATAAACAACACGTTTTTATGACGGGGCTGGCGCAAGAAGTTTTTACCGGGGAGTACCGCGATTTATGACGGCTGTAAACGAACATTATTTAAAATTACAGGGCAGTTATCTATTTTCTACGATTGCCAAAAAAGTAGCTGCGTATAAAGCGGCACACCCGGACAAGTCCGTTATCAGCTTAGGTATCGGCGACGTGTCGCAACCGCTCGTGCCCGCCGTGGTGGAAGCGTTGCACCGGGCGTGCGACGAAATGGGCCGTGCGGAAACGTTCCGCGGTTACGGGCCGGAACAGGGATATGCGTTTTTGCGCGAAGCGATTTTAAAAGGCGATTACACGTCGCGCGGCATTGAATTAGCCGCTGATGAAATTTTTGTAAGCGACGGCGCCAAAAGCGATGTAGCAAACTTTCAAGAATTGTTTGCTCCGTCTGTAAAAGTGGCGTTGCAGAACCCGGTGTATCCCGTGTATTTAGACACCAACGTCATGGCCGGGCGCACGGGCGCGTATGAAAACGGACATTACGGCGGCATTATCTATTTACCGTGCACGGAAGAAAACCACTTTACGGCGAGCTTGCCTAAAGAACACGCCGATATCATTTATTTATGCTCGCCCAACAACCCCACCGGGGCGGCGATGACAAAACAAGAATTGCAAACGTGGGTGGACTACGCGCGCGAACATCACAGCGTGATTTTGTATGACTCTGCGTACGAAGCGTATATTACCGCGCCGGACGTGCCACATTCTATTTATGAAATTCCCGGCGCGCGTGAAGTGGCGGTGGAGTTCCGTTCGTTTTCCAAAACGGCGGGTTTTACGGGAACGCGCTGCGCGTATACCGTAGTGCCTAAAGATGTACAAGTTACATCGTCCGATGGGACGAAAGTCCGCTTAAATGCGCTGTGGTTGCGCCGTCAAACCACCAAATTTAACGGCGTGCCGTACATCGTCCAACGGGCGGCCGAGGCCGTCTATTCGCCGCAAGGGCGCGCGCAAACGCAAGAAGTCATCCGCGCCTATCAGCAAAATGCGCGCGTGATTTTATCGGCTCTCAAACAAGCCGGTATTACAGCGTATGGTGGGCAAAACGCACCGTATATTTGGCTTAAAACCCCAAAAGGGCTTGATTCTTGGTCATTTTTTGATAAACTATTAACAGAGGCGCAAGTCGTCGGTACGCCGGGCGTTGGATTTGGTGCGTGCGGGGAAGGTTTTTTCCGCTTGACCGCATTTAATACCCATGAGCTTACTAAGCAAGCCGCCGCACGCGTAGCCAAATTGCAATTTTAATAAGGAGAATATATGAATCAAAAAGGGTTTACTCTCATGGAGTTATTAGTAACGGTGATGATTTTAGGTATTTTAACCTCTATTGCCGTACCGCAGTATATGCGTTCGTTGGAGCGTGCGCGCGCGACGGAAGCAATGACCGGTCTAAAAGCGTTGAACGATGCGGTGTATGCGTATGCGGCCGGACGACCGGGTTTTGCCGGATGCCCGACTCAGTTTAAAAAATTATCCGTTACGATGCCCGGATCTGTAACCACCGTGGGAGGACACGAGGTATTGCGTTCCAAAGATTTTGAATATACACTTAATGCCGCCACGGGCGCACTTATTCCGGGTACAGATTGCCCCGGTGTAACAGCCAAACGGTTGGGAGTAGCGAAGTATGATTATGTTTTGTGGAATCCGTTTATAAAGGGAACGTCGGGCAAAGGGGCGTCTTTGGCGTGTTTTAGCCCGGATAATTTGGAAACCAGCCGGGCGGTGTGTGATTCGTTAGATTTATATACAGCCGGGGCGACGCCGTATGCGTCGGTTAACTAAACGTTTCAAAATATGTATTGATTTTTCGTCTTTTTTAGTTAAAATATAATAGTAAGAGCTTTTTTATGATAAGGAGTATTTTATGAAAAAATTATCGTTGTGTTTTCTTTGGGTGTTATTCGCAATGGTTTTGCCAGCCGAAGAAAACAAAATCAGTATGGTCACTTATTTCCCGGTGCCCTATGTGGCTTATAACCGCGTGCAGGCCGCCCAAGAAATGGATATCGGTTTAACGGAAAATGGAGGAAATTTATCGCTAGGGACAGCGTCTTCCAGCGTGCCGTTATCTGTGTCCGATACCACTAAAGTAACGGTCGGTAATTTAAATTTGGCATTTAATAGTGCTACGATAGAAACAGATCGTTATATCAATTTTACGGATACTGCTACTCCGCTTTCGTTAGGGGTAGCCAATTATCCCGATTCGGCCGATTTATTTTTTAAGAACTTACGTATCAAGGCGGTTTCTAACTCGGCCACGGGTACTGCCAACGGACGAGGAATTTCTTCTATCAATACCGATGAATTAGTCGTAAATGGGTTAACCTTGTTTGGCAAATCGTTCCCAAACTGTGCCAGCGTAAACCCCGATAGTAATGGCAATGGTCAAATCGCTTGGAAAACACTCACCCTTGGCCCTAGTGGTGATGGCGCTTCTGTTTATCTGACCTGTGGCGGAAGTCAAACATGCCCATTACTCAAACCGCTTGACAGACAGGCGTGCCAAGTGAACGAATGGGTTTCTAGCTTGAGCAATTCTAGATTGAGAAATTTATATGAGTCGGGGGTTGTTTCTTCCAGCTTGTGGGATTATTGTTTCCTTGGTGCGATTTGTAATTATAGTGCTATGCGGACCAACTTGCAAAACAAAGAAGGTACAGATTACCTTCTTTGCGGTAACCAAACGAAAAATTACGAATGTAATTTAGACGCCAATCCTCCCGCATGGCAGTCTGATTCTTCGTGGGATTATAGCGGATGTCAGACCCAACGGATACAAGAAAAAACAGTAGTTTCGTCTTGTTATGATTATTTTGCCGCTCATGCGAATAATATGTCCTCATTGAATGGCTGGACCGTGGAGGGAGACGTGTATCGCATCGTGAATTATACAAAGGATGCTAACGGTTTTTGCCAAGCCGGAGTCCCTGTTATTAGCACGGGCAGTTGTGTGGCTGCAAAATATGAATGGGGGAATGAAGAGTTAGTGAGTACGGGGACCCAGTATGTTAATCCTACCTCTTACTACGATCAAGTAGTTTGGTCTTTGCAACATCCCTCCTCATCGGGGATGTACATAAACGGTGGTCATTCTGCCTGTTGGCACATCAGAGAATGTAACGAAGGATATTCTGAGGCGTCTTGCAGTTCTAGCTCGGACGTTGGAACGACGCGGCAACATGTGAAGGGTGTTAGCACGGGGTCAAGCACCAAATGTCAAGTCTGGCGTCACAGATATTATACTGGACCAAACGGACAACAGATGGATAATCCGTGGCATGATAGTGCTGCTGATTTTAATGCAACTGTTTATTCGTGTAATACCTATCGTGAAACATGTAAAAAGAGATGTCGCGACGTGCGTATGTATGATGACGATCCGCAGGTATATTTCGTCAATAGCGAACGTGATTGCAACTAATGTAAAGTTTTATCTGCAAGGAAAACACCCCGGGGAAAATATCCCCGGGGTGTTTTTTTAATGTTAAGTCACAATAAGAATTGTCCGGTTTTGCGTCTTTGCCCGTACGGCGAGTACCCCCGGCAATGAGAACATTGCAGACTAACACGAAGACCCTTTTGTAGAAGATAACATCAAACGCAAATAGAGGTTTTAGGCCTCATGCCCGTGCGGCGAGCATTACATCTTAAAATCTTGGCCGAGGTATAAGCGGCGGGCATTGGTATCGTTTAACAGGGTATTTTGGTCGCCTTCTACCAAAATTTTACCGTCATAAATTAAATAAGCCCGTTCGGTCAGCGGCAGCGTTTCGCGTACGTTGTGGTCGGTAATTAAAACGCCGATGCCCTTGTCTTTGAGTTTAAAAATCATCTGGCGCAAATCAGCTACCGTAATCGGATCAATACCTACAAACGGCTCGTCAAGCAAAATAATTTTAGGGTTGCTGATCATACAGCGTGCAATTTCCATACGGCGTTTTTCGCCGCCGGAAAGCGTCCACGCTTTTTGTTTAGCCAGTTTAGTCAGTCCAAATTCATTTAATAACTCATCTACGCGCTGTTTTTGCAGTTTTTTATCGTCGGAAATGCGCTCTAATACGGCGAGTAGATTTTCTTCTACTGTTAGCCCCTTAAAAATAGTCGGCTCTTGGGCTAAGTACCCCAGGCCGTGGCGGGCGCGTTCGTACATGGGCAGAGAAGTAACGTCCATATCGTCAATAAACACGTTGCCGCTGGTAGGGCGGATGAAACCTACCATCATATAAAACGACGTGGTTTTTCCCGCGCCGTTAGGGCCCAACAGCCCGACAATCTCACCCGAGCGGACGTGTAAATCCACCCCTTTTACGACCATACGGTCTTTATAAACTTTGACAATTTTTTCGCTGCGTAGTTGCATAATGTTTCCTAAAATTTAGCATTCAGTTTCGTGTCGTTAATCTGTGGCGACACCAGCCAACCTTGCACTTTTCCGTCTAAATGTACGATGTTGCCTTGCGCGTCGCTTTGAAATTGGTCCGCAATCACGGCAAATGTGCCTTGCTCGCTAACGCCTTCTACCAACGGTCGCGCCCCGTATGCATACGAAACATCGTGTTGCCCGTCGTAAATAATCGTGTCGGCACTTAGTGTGCGTTGGCCGTCGGTTATTTTAGCATTACCCTCTAACAGCGCATACGTTTCCAATTGTTTAAACGTGGCCTTCTGCGCGGAAAGTTGTTGCGTGCCTTGCTCGGTAAGGCGTTGAATAAAAACGTCTTTTTCTAATATATAAATTTTTTGGCCGATGTCAAAACGGGCGGTTTTGGCGGTGGCGGTAATGACTTGGCCTTTCTCGTTACGGTAGACCAGTTTGACCGGAGTTTTGCTGCGGCTTACTAACGTGCCTTTTTGGGTGTGATAATTGTAGGATCCTTGGTCGCCGCGGGCTTCGTAAAAGGAGCCGTCCGGGTTATTTTGGCGCAAAAACACGTTGCCGCGGGCCGAAAACGTGCTCTTGGCCCGGTCGGATAAGGCATAATCGGATTTAAACACATACGCCCCGTTGTCGTAGGAAACGTGCCCGGAAAATTCTTCCTGTTGTTCGTCTTTGTAAATTGTCCAGTTATCACTTTGGATAATGCCGCCCAAAACGGGGGGAATATCTTTGGTGGATAACTTTTGCGGAGCGAGTGATTTTTTGGCTTGTTGTAACGCCGGTTTGGGATGCACGACGGGGGCCGCGGGCCCTTCTATTTTTACCGTGCGGCATGCTCCTGCCAAAAGCAAGCTGACGATACAACAAAATAACGGAAGTGTGTGTTTTTTCATCCTTGTTTTTTCAGCTCGCGTGCATCTTGCGGTACGCGGGTGGCATGTTGTTTAAGTACAATTTTTTTCAGTTTAGAATCGGTTTCTATCCCGCCGCGTGCAACAGCTTTGCCGCTGCCGCGGGTAATAGTAGTTTTTTTATCGGACCAAACTTTATCTTGGTTTACGTCGTAAAAAAAGCGTTCGGTGGTGATTTTGAGTTGTTCGGTAAGGGAGTTAATTTGTGCATTTCCTTCTACCGTAATAAGTTTGTTAGGATAATCAAACGTGCCTGTTTCGGCGGTAACAACGGCACTGTCTTTTCCGTTTTGCTTAAGTAATAAGTGCGGGTTTTTTAAGGTAGCGCGGGTAAGGTCTGCAAAGTCTACCGCTTCGGCGGTAAGAAGCCATTGTTTTTGATTGTCTTTGGACTCAAAAATAGATACCCGGTTGGCAATTTGTATACCGTCGTTGTCGTCCGGCGAGAAGGTTTCTTTCTTCCCGCAGGCACTTAACAAAATAAGCGCACTTAGCACAACCCCAAAGTATCGGTAGCGGATTTGTAGCATATTTACTTGAACTTTTTTACCACTGCATCAATTTGGCACAGTTCGCGCGCCATTTTGGCGGTTAATTTAAAATCTAATGAGTTGGGGCCGTCGGACAACGCTTGGTCCGGCGTGGGGTGTGCCTCAAAAAACACACCGGCAATGCCCAGCGCAACCGCCGCTTTGGCCAGAACAGGAGCCATTTGACGGTTTCCGCCCGTGCACGAGCCAAGCGCGCCCGGACGTTGCACCGAGTGGGTTGCGTCAAAAATGACCGGATATCCAAACCCTTTCATAATTTCCAACGAACGCATATCTACCACCAGATCGCCGTAACCAAAACTGGCTCCGCGTTCGGTCAGTAAAATTTTGTGGTTGCCGCGTGATTCAATTTTCTTAATTACTTGTTCCATCGCGCCGGGGGCTAAAAATTGGCCTTTTTTTACGTTGATGACGCGGCCCGTATCGGCGCAGGCCAACAGTAAATCGGTTTGGCGGCACAGGAAAGCGGGAATTTGCAAAATATCGGCTACTTGGGCGGCTTCGTCTGCTTGCCACGGTTCGTGCACATCTACCACCACGGGAAGTCCGGTAAGTTTTTTGGCTTTTTCCAAAATAGCCAGTCCTTTAGCCAGCCCCGGCCCGCGGTACGCATTTACCGAGGTGCGGTTGGCTTTATCAAACGAAGCTTTTAAAATAAAAGGATGTTTGGTTTTGGCTAAAATTTGTTTTAGTTTTTTAGCGGTATTTATGTAATGTGTTTCGCTTTCAATAACGCACGTACCCGCCATAAAAGCCAACGGACGGGTGTTGGAAACCAAAAAATTGCCGATCTGAATAGTTTTTTGCATATACCTAATGATAGCAAATTTTAGGCAGTTGCTACCTTGCACTACGCAAAAAAACTTGTTTTAAATGCCGTCTATTTTATACCATAGAAGAAACCGTAACTAAGGAGAGTTTATGCAAAAAGGTTTTACGTTAGTAGAGTTGTTAGTAGTCGTATTTATTGTTGGTATTTTAGCCAGTGTGGCCTTACCGCAGTACAGCCGTTCGGTAGAGCGGGCGCGTACGGCGGAGGCCTTATCTAATGGAAGAACTATGTTAGACAGTATGAACCGCGCCATTATGTTGCAACCTAACGCGTTGCCCAACACGAAAGGCGTGTTAGATGTGAAAATCGGCGGGGGCACATGGAATGCCGCCGGGAATGTTTATACGACAAAAGATTTTGAGTACGACATCAGCCACGGTACCTATTTATTGGTAACCCGGGTGGTTTCCACGGGTCCGTTATACCGGGTGTATATGTACACGCGTTTTAATCCGGCCAATGAAAACAGACGGGAGTGCCAATGGAGTACGGAATTGGGTCAGTTTGCCTGCAAATTATTTGGCGAACAAGGATATACCGTTTCGCAATATACAGGCAACTAATTTTTTGGGTCAAATAGAAACAACCCCGGAGTTAATTTCTCCGGGGTTGTTTTTTGTTGTAGGGAAATCTTTACTTTCAGTTGCTTCCCGTACTGCCGAAGCCGCCGCTGCCGCGGGTAGTGTCGGACAGTTCTGCGGCCTCTTCAAACGACGGATAAATCGTGGGCAAGACAACCAGTTGCGCCACTTTTTGCCCGGCTTCAAATACAAATTCCGTATCGTTTAAATTGTACATACATACAATCAGCTCGCCGCGATACGGCGCGTCCACTAAGCCCGCCATCGCTTTGATACCTTTACTTTCTACGGAGCTTTTGCCCCAAATAATGCCGGAGGTTTGTTCGGGCAGTTCCACACATACACCCGTGTGTACGTGGGTAACCGCATGCGGCGGCAAAACGGTGCGCGTGAGGGCAAATAAATCAGCCCCGGAATCGGTGGCGTGTGCGCGCAAGGGAAGTTTAGCGGCGGGGTTTAATTTTTTTACTTTAATAACAGGTTGCATACATTACTCCATTAACTTTTCAATTTGTAAAAGTGCGTTGGCGGCATATTTTTTTTCGGTATCGTCGCCTGATTTTTCTAACGCTTTTAACGGGGCGATAAGGCCCTTTAGCAAATGAATATCAAACACGCGGTCCGACGAGTAAACAAATGCATCGGGGTTGGACAGCACACTGGCCATATACGCCGCGGCACGCGAAGCATTGATGCGGGCGTTGGTGTTGGCGGAGGTTAGGTTTTTGCGTACAGCGTCTATGCCGTTGCCTGTCATAAACCCAAGGGCCAACGCGCATGTGTTGGCGTAGGGCGAGGTATAATTTTTGCGTAGCCCTTTTTCCACCGTATGTAATGTATCGGTGCGTTGGGCGGCAAGCCCGGTAGCGATAGCGGCTTGTACGGAGGGGGACGTTTCTTTTTTCGCCATTTTCAATAATTGTTTGGCGGAGTCTTGCGTGTGCAGAGACCCTAACCAAGTAGCGGCGGCGGCGCGGACTTGCTCGTCGTCAGAGGTGGACGCTTTTTGTAAAATTTTAAACGGATTTTTTGCTTTGGCGGTCTGCATGTTTAACGCGCGTTGTGCAAATGCCGGATCAAAAATATACAGGCGCACGATATCCTGTGTGTAGGCGGTATCTTGCGGTTTAATAAGTGCATACGCCGCAGCCGCATACGCGCGCAAAACGGGGTCTTTGCCGGTTAACGCATTTTCCAATGTGGGGGTTAATTCTTCGTGTACGGAGCCCATCGCCGTAATGATAACGGCGGCAAAAGTTTGTTTGAGCCCGTCTTGCGAGCGCATCAACACATTAAATAAGGCCGGCTCTTGTGCTTTAGCGGGCGGTGTTTTAACTAAACTGGCTCCGGCAGCAAAAACAACGTCCGGGTTTTTAGCGGTGCGGAACAACGTGAGCACCGTTTGGTTTTCTGCGGCGGAGCGATTATTCTTTTGCAAGAGCGGCAACACTTGTTGTAACGCGGTATCGGCGGCGTAAGCCGTTAACGAACAGACGAGAAAAGAAAAAACAACCACTAATTTTCGTATCATAAATATCCTCAATTTTTTCTTTTTATTATAACATTATTGTACGGAGTGCTTGTAAAAACTTCGCGTTTCTGCTGGTCGCGTGTCGTTGCAAATGGTACAATAACACTATGAAAAAATTATTTCTCTTGTTTACGTTGTTCTCGTGCGCGGCGGTGCTTTTCGCACAGGAAGATTCGCGTATTTTTATTCACCCGGGGCGCGAAACATTTGTGTATTTCCCGTCGTCCGCATTAGGTAGCACAAACACTGTTACGTTTTTCTTGCCCGAAGATTTCGTGCCGCTTTCCAAAAATTATCCGCTTGTAGTGATGTTGGGCGTGGTGCCCAAACAAGCCGAGCTTGTCGCGCAGTTTCAACGGGAAAATCCGGCCATCGTGGTGGGTATCAATTTTGAAGAAGAAGATTACACTAAACGTGCCGCGCAAATCAAACAGTTTTTAACAAAAGAATTACTGCCGTATGTGGATACGAATTATCTGACAAAAACCGGGCCGGAAAACCGCATTTTGGCCGTGCAAGGCGAAAGTGCCGCTAAAATTGCCTTAGACGTAGCGCAAACGCCCGATTTGTTTGGTGGGTTGGTGCTTATCAAGCCGGGCAACGTGTGGGAAAAACAACAAAAAATGCCGTCTGTTCGCATGCTGGTTGTCGGTTTGCAAGAAGAATTAGCATTGGCGCAACAGGCGTTGGAAACCGGCGGGAAATCGTACGGACCGGACTTTGCGTTACGCTACGCAGACGAAAATAAAGTGTGGTTTAGCGAAGTAGATACTTCTTATCTGTGGGCACCTGCGGATGAAGTACAAATTAAGTATGCCAAGGCAGACGTTTCTAACGATGTCATTTCGTTATCTTCCACGCAAGCGCAAGAAACCGCTTTGCGCGTGTGGGTAATCTTGCGTAACAACCTTGTTTTTCATTATGTGCCGACCTCGTTGCGTATCAGCCCGCCTGTTTTAAGTTGGCAGCCGGACAGGGGGGTGTTAAAAGTATTGTCCGGGGCCACTCCGGGTACGGTACGTGTGCGTAGTTTTGTGGATAACCCGGCATTTTCCGTAAAAATTAAGCTGAAAAAATAATAAAAACGCCCGATTTAAGCGTTTTTATGCAAAAAAAGAGCAACTTGTCAACAGTTTTTTTAAAATTTGTGGAAAAGAGGCCTGTTGGGGGGTGTCTAACGGATACCGTCGGAGAAAATGGGAATTTTCGTTATTTTTTGGCAGAAATGGAAAAGTTATCCACAGTAAAACGGAGTTATCCACAGCCCCCGGCCCAAAATGGCCCTTGTGCTACGAACAGGCCCGTTGCAAACCCCGTAAATGTAGAGTAAAACGGGGGTTATCCACAAGTTATCCACAGTATGTGGATAAATAGTACAATTAGATTTTTTTACGCAAGTTGGGTGTCTTTTGCTATAATGGGAACAGGAGGATAAATTATGAAATTGAAACCCTTTTTATGTGTTTTATGTGCCGCGGCCTTGGTAGCGTGTGCTTCGGGCCAGACGGAAGAGGACGATTTAACCCGTCCCAAAAAGACGGACCCGGCTATTGCCGACCAACAAGTGCGTAACGAGCATTTGTCCGCGCAGTCTGCCGCGCAAATGGGCAAAACCAAAAAATTGCCCTCTATCCATTACGATTTTGACTCTGTCCGCCCGCCGGAAGACGCCTACCCGATATTGGATAAAATTGTTACCGTGTTGAAAGATGACACTACTTTGCACTTGATCATTGAGGGGCATGCCGATATCGTGGGCTCGGACGAATATAACTACTGGATATCCGGCTCGCGGGCTGCGGCGATGAAGTCGTATATCGTCAGCCGCGGAATCAATGCGGAGCGTATCCGCATACACGCTTACGGCAAAGAACGCCCGATCACGTTGGATACTTCCAGCGAGGGACGCCGCGCTAACCGCCGCGTGGATTTTAAGCTAACCACGCGCAAGTGGCACTCTATTTATTAGTAGAAAAATAATTGTTGCCAAATACCACCCCGGGTACTCGCCCGGGGTGTTTTGTGTTGTTGTATAACTAAATCCCCGGCTATGCCGGGGGAAGATTTATTGCTGTTCTAAGGTCACGCTTGTCTGATCCATAATACTTGGTGTTTATCCGCCCCTTTAGCACCGTCTACAAAAAGCGCCAAATCGGAGAAGAAAATTTATATGTTTGAGCGGGTAGCGAGTTTATAAATTTTCCCGATTTGTCTGCTTTTTGTGGTGCCCCGGGGCGGCGGTCTTTTGTAGCTTTTCTGCCGTCAGAAAAGCGGAGGGGGCTTGACATCGTTT
>NZ_CACVRB010000032.1:0-11656 GCF_902756455.1 Candidatus Avelusimicrobium caledoniensis
TTTTTTTTTTGATTTGTCAAGGCCCTTGCCGGGCCGGGCATAAGGCCTCAAACCTCTTAGGGCGTTTGTGTGGATGTTTTTGTAATGTGGAATTTCATGGACGATGCTTACGTTTCCCTCGCCCCTTGCGGGAGGTGCTCGCCGCACGGGCAAAGGTGAGGGGTAATAAAAAGAAGAGTATAACAGAACAAGGGAAACAACTTTATATATACCCCTCATCGGTTTGTTCGGACGTTGTCCGCCAAACCACTTCCCCCGCGGGGCGGCCCGCAGGGTGGGAAGGCAAACAACTTTTCTTCGCCCTGTAAAAATTGCCTATTGACATCGTTTTTTTTTTTGCTACATTTTATTTAATGAAACAAAGGAGGTTGTATGAGAAACAAGCAAGCATTCACGTTAATTGAATTATTAGTTGTTGTACTTATCATTGGTATTTTGGCGGCGGTGGCCTTGCCCAAGTATCAAATGGCTGTAGACAAGGCGCGTTTTTCTGCCTTGATGCCGGTTGCTAAAGCCATTGCCGACGCACAAGTGCGTGCTAAATTGGCAGGAAATAATGAACAGTCTTTTGATATTTTAGATATAGAACTGCCAGCCGGTTGTACGGGTAGTTCCCGGAATCTTTCGTGTAATAACGGACAATGGGGCTGTGCGCTGCATCCTACGCATCCCTTTCCGCGTTGCTCTGATACGCGAATCAATGCGACTTACTATTATTATATTTATGAAAATAGTGTGAGCCGCGTTTGTTATGCTCACAGTACCGATACAACCGACAGGGCCAATCGTTTGTGCCAGTCTCTGACTGGTAAAAAACAACCCTTTGTTACAGAACCGATAGGAACATTCAAAGGGGAAAATTTTACAATGAACGGATACCGTTTCTAAAATCAGGTGTGTTTTTGAAATTTTGTGCCCCGCAAATTCGCGGGGCGTTTTGCTTTTAAGGTAAAAAATGCAAAAACGGCTTTGTTTTTAAAATTTTATTTTTAAAAATTTCCCAAAAACCTAACAACTCAAATCAAGTTTTGTCAAGACCTAACGCAAAAAATCGCATTAAAAATTGTTTTGCCCTTACTAAATTTAATAAAATATACCTATAACGGATTTTGCAGAGTAAGGAGAAACAATGACAAACAAAAACCTTGAACCGATTGCTATTATAGGTATCGGGGCTATTATGCCCGGTGCGCTTACCAAAGATGAATTTTGGAACAATATTCAAGCCGGAAAGTATTGCATTACCGAAGTACCTTCGTCGTACTGGGACTGGAAACTCTATTACAGCCCCGACCACAAAGCCGAAGATAAACTTTACTCCAAAATCGGCGGTTTTATCCCCAGCTCCTTTAAATTTAATCCGTTAAAATACCGCATCCCGCCGCAAATTGCCAAACAAATGGACACCATCCAACACTTGGCTATTGAAACTGCCAACATGGCGTTGGAAGATGCGGGCTATGACAAAAAAGAATTTGACCGCAACCGCACGGCCGTTATTATCGGCAACTCCATGGGCGGTATGAAAAACGATAAGTCCAACTTGCGTTTAAACCGCCCGGTCTATTACGAGATTTTAAAAAATACACCCACCTATCAATCTTTATCCCCGGCCGCGGGAGAGCAACTGATTAACGAAATGGAAGAAGGCGTAAAAGCCAACTTTATGCCCGTAACGGAAGATTCCATGCCGGGCGAACTTGCCAACGTTATCGCGGGGCGCGTAGCCAACGTGTTTGACTTGCACGGCACGAACTTTACCGTGGACGCCGCGTGCGCTACGTCGTTAGCCGCCGTGGACCAAGCCATTAACGGGCTTCGCATGGGGAACTTTGATATGGCGTTAGTGGGCGGCGTGGACCAAATGATGGCCCCGGCTTCCTACATTAAGTTTTGCAAAATCGGGGCGTTGTCTGAAAACGGCTCTTGCCCGTTTGACGCTAAGGCCGACGGCTTTGTCATGGCCGAGGGCGCGGGCATGGTGATTTTGAAACGCTTGTCCGACGCCGTCAAAGACGGCGACCGCGTATACGCGGTCATACGCGCCGTAGGCGCGTCGTCGGACGGCAAAGGCAAAGGTATTACCGCGCCTAACCCCAAAGGGCAAAAAATTGCCGTAGAAAAAACTTTTGAACAATTAGATTACACACCCGGTGATGTGGGGCTCATTGAAGCCCACGGCACGAGCACGCGCGTAGGCGATGCGGTGGAACTCACGGCCTTAAATGAACTTTTTGCGCCGTATGCTAAACCGGGTACGATCGGACTAGGCAGTGTAAAAAGCCAAATCGGGCACGCCAAAGCGGCGGCCGGTATTGCGTCCTTAATCAAAACGGCCTTGGCTTTACACCACAAAGTATTACCGCCGTCTGTTAATTTTGTAACCCCCAACCCGGCGGTAGATTGGGCCAAGAGCCCCTTTCGTGTAATTACGCAAGCGCAAGCGTGGCCGGACGGAAAAATTCGCCGCGCTAATGTGTCCGCCTTTGGTTTTGGCGGAACAAACTTCCACGTAGCTATGGAAGAAATGAACGAAAATTTACTTCATAAAGAAACGGCACAAGTTACTTCTTGCGCCGAAACTGTAACCCCCAAACAGGAGTCTGTAACCATGAATAATTCGTATATTTTACACGTGCCGGGAGAAAAAATTCAAAGCGACGTGCTCACTTTTTCCGCCCCGACTCGTCAAGAACTTTTTAGTGTGCTGGATAAAGCGTTACTCGCTGTTAAGAGCGATCCGACGTACCTTCCCAGTATTTCCTATCAAAATCACATCGCTAAGCCGGGTAAATTTGCCGTAACGATTAACGTAGAAAACCCGGATAAACTCAAAGAGAAAATTGAATTTTTCAAAAAAACGGCTTCTTCGCAAGACGTGTGGACGCAAGAATCGTTGTACTTGCGCATGAAGGGTATTTATCCGTTCACGCCGACGGAAATTAAACCGAAAGTCTGCTTTATGTTCCCCGGTCAAGGTTCGCAATATGTGGACATGATGAAAGATTTGGCCTCAAAATATAAAGTAGTGCAAGATACGTTCCACGAGGCAGACCGCTTGCTGATGGATATTATCGGTCAAACCTTAACCGAAACGTTGTGGAGTAAACCCGGCGAAACCAAAGAACAAATCGCCGAGCGCGAAGCCGCTATTAAACGGACCGAAATGACCCAACCCGCCGTGTTAACCGCCGATATTGCCATGATGCGCTTACTTTCTTCGTTCGGTATTAAACCCGACGTAGTCATGGGGCATAGTTTGGGTGAATATGCCGCCGCGGTAGCCGCCGGAATTTTTGATTTTGAAAACGGCTTAAAAGCCGTGTGTACACGCGGAAAAGTGATGAGCGAAATTCGTGTAGAAGACAACGGCAAAATGGCCTCTATCGCCGCCCCCGTGGAGCGCGTAGAGCCCGAACTGGTGCGCGTAGCCGGGTATGTAGCCGTAGCCAACAAAAACTGCCCGACGCAAACGGTGATTGCCGGGGCGTCTAAGTCGGTAGATGACGCAATTAAAATGTTTACCGATATGGGTATCCAAGCGGTACAAATTCCGGTTTCCCACGCGTTCCATTCCGACATTATCAAACCCGCCATGCCGCAATACCGTGCGTTCTTAAATACGTTGGAGTTCCACTCGCCTAACATGCCCATTACCACCAACGTCACGGCCGAGTTCTATCCCAATGACCCCGAAAAAATTAAAGATTTGCTCGTTACGCAAATTTCCCACTCGGTAGAATGGATCAAACAACTTAAAACCACGTACGATTCCGGCGTGCGCCTCTTTGTAGAGTGCGGCCCCAAACGCGTACTTTCCGCCTTAGCGTCTAATACGCTGACCGACAAAAAAGATATTAAAGTGTTAGCGTCCAACCACCCCAAAAAAGGCGGTATCGTGGAATTTAATGACTTGTTTGCCAACTTGATTTCTTCCGGTATCCATATTGATTGGACGGGTACGGATATGGCGGGCGATTCGTCGGCATACAACCCGGCGTTTGTCAACTGGGTAGCCCCGCACGTGGCTAAACCTACCGCCGCGGTGCAAGCTCCCGTAACGCCCGTGCAACCGACCGCCGCGCAACCGACGTCCGAAACCAAGGCCGATTTGCATAAGTCCGTTGTCATCAGCGGTATTGCCGCGGGCGGCCCGGGCAGTTGGGATAAAATCTTCCGCGAAGGAATTTTGGACGAAATTTTGTCCGGCCGCAATATGATTGAGCCGGTATCATCCGAAACCCAACAAAAACAAATTGATAAGCATGTTGAATTTGTCATTAAATCTAAAGACGGCAACCACCGCTTTGAACGCTTAACTTCGCCCTCGCAAGCCATTAAATTATTAGCCAAAGGCGGCGCGTTTGATTTGGAAAAAGAATTTGGTTTGCCCGCTAAATGGGTCCGCTCCATGGACCGCAGTTTCCAACTCGCTATTGCGGCGGGAATATTGGCCCTTAAAGACGCGGGCATTCCGCTTGTGCTTTATTACAAGCCCACTTCCACCGGCGGGTACTTGCCCGACCGTTGGGGTCTGCCCGCGGATATGATTGACGAAACCGGGGTCATTTTTACCTCGGCTTTCCCGGTAGCCAACAGTATGATGGGCGATTTAACCAAGCGCGTCACCGGGCTCCTTAATAACAAAACCGCTAAAGAGGTGCGTGCTTTCTGTGATAAGTTTATTTCCCAAATTACGGACCCGGCCTTGAAAGCAGAAATGGAGGAGTGGTACCAACAGAATTTCAAAGATAAAGAGATTGAACCGCAAGCGTTTACGTCTGAATTTATCTTAAAAACCATTATTATTGCGCATTGTCATTTCTGCCAATGGATCCGCGCGCGCGGTCCGGCTACGGCCATGAGTGCGGCGTGTGCCTCTACGGCGCAAGCGATTTCCGTGGCGCAAGACTGGATCAAATTGGGCCGCTGTAAACGTGTGATTGTAATTAGCGCAGACGATATTACCAACGATAATGTGTCCGAATGGATTTTAACGGCGTTCTTGGCTTCCGGCGCGGCTACGACGGAAGGCGACGTTACCAAAGCGGCCTTACCGTTTGACCGCCGCCGCAACGGTATGATTGTGGGGATGGGGGCGGTGTCCTTAGTGGTAGAAGAAGAAAGCGAAGTGGCCAAACGCGGTATGAAGCCGCTTGCTAAACTGCTTTCTACCGAGATCGCCAACAGCGGTTTTCACGTAACGCGCATTGATGTGGCGCACGTGGCCAAAGTGATGGACCGCTTAGTCGCTACGGCTGAGAAAGAGTACGGGTTAAACCGGGCCGATATCGCTAAACAACTTGTTTTTATCTCGCATGAAACATACACTCCGGCGCGTGGCGGTTCTGCCAGTGCCGAGGCGTACGCCTTGAAATCAACCTTTGGCGAAAATGTCAGCAAAGTTATTGTCAGCAATACAAAAGGTTTTACCGGCCACTCCATGGGGGCGGGCTTAGAAGATGTAATCGCGGTGCGCTGTTTAAACACAGGTCTTGTTCCGCCGATTGCTAACTTTAAAGAAGCCGACCCGGAACTCACCGGTATTACCTTAAGTAAAGGCGGTCATTATGATTTTAAATACGCCTTGCGTTTAGCGGCGGGTTTTGGCTCGCAATTGGGCATGACGTTATTGGAAAAAGCTTGGCAAGAAGGACAGCCGCGTATTTGCGATGTTGCCAAGCACGGTGCCTGGCTCAAACAAATTTCCGGTCAAGAAACCCCGGTCTTAGAAGTGGTACAAAATACGCTTCGCATTAAAGATAATTATAAACACGGTGTAAAACCCGCGTTAGTGATGGAGGGCTCGCAAGCGTTTGTGGATAAAGTAAATACCGTCCACGCGCATACGGCCGCGACGCAAACCCCGGCGGCAACGCCCGCCCCGGTAACTCCGGCGGTCCAACCCGCACCTGCACAACCCGCTCCGGCTCCCAAAGCCGTTGCATTAGATGAAAATTCCGTTACCAAAGAAGTCATCAATATGGTTGCGGAAAAGACGGGTTACCCGGAAGACATGCTTGATTTAGATTTGGATATGGAGGCCGATTTGGGTATTGATACGGTCAAACAAGCCGAACTCTTTGCCGCCATGCGCGATTACTACGGCATTACCCAACAAGAAGGCATCCAACTTAAAGATTATCCGACGATTAGACATTGTATTAAATATGTATTATCGCAAGCGGGCAAACCGCAAGCGGCCGTCGCTCCGGTAACCCCGGCGGTTACTCCGGCTCCTGTGCCTGTTATGCAAACCCCGGCGCCAGTTGCGCCTGTGGCGCAACCTGCCCCGGTACAACCGGCTCCGGCTCCCAAAGCCGTTGCGTTAGATGAAAATTCCGTTACCAAAGAAGTAATCAATATGGTTGCGGAAAAAACGGGCTATCCGGAGGACATGCTTGATTTAGATTTGGATATGGAAGCCGATTTGGGTATTGACACGGTTAAACAAGCCGAACTGTTTGCCGCCATGCGCGATTACTACGGCATTACCCAACAAGAAGGCATCCAACTTAAAGATTATCCGACGATCCGTCACTGTATTAAATATGTACTTTCGCAAGCGGGCAAACCGCAAGCGGCCGTTACTCCTGTGGCGGCTGCGGCGACAGTAACAGCCCCGGTAACTCCGGCAGTTGCTCCGGCTGTAACACCTGCGGTTCAACCCGCTCCGTCCCCGGTGCAACCTGCTCCGGCGGTCGCGCCGAAGTCTTTAGATGAAGCTACTGTTACAAAAGATGTTGTTAATATGGTAGCAGAAAAGACGGGCTACCCGGAGGATATGCTTGATTTGGACTTGGACATGGAGGCCGACCTGGGCATTGATACGGTTAAACAAGCCGAACTCTTTGCCGCGATGCGCGAGCATTACGGTATTGTCCAACAAGAAGGTATCCAACTCAAGGACTATCCGACGATCCGTCACTGTATCAATTTTGTCATGACGCACGCGATGGGAGCTAACCAACCCGCCGCTGTGCCCGCGGTACAAACCCCTGTTGTAACACCCGCCCCGGTAGTGGTTCCTGTGGCAACTCCGGCCCCGGTTGTTACTCCGGCGGTCCAACCCGCGCCTGTAACGCAACCGGCTCCGGCTCCTGTGCAAACGTCCGCTCCCAAAGCCGCTTTGGATGAAGCTACGGTTACGAAAGAAATTGTAGCTATGGTAGCGGAAAAGACGGGTTACCCGGAAGATATGCTTGATTTAGATTTGGATATGGAAGCCGACCTGGGCATTGATACGGTTAAACAAGCCGAACTGTTTGCCGCTATGCGCGAGCATTACGGTATTACCACGCAAGAGGGCATCCAACTTAAAGATTATCCGACGATTAGACATTGTATCAATTTCGCTTTGTCGCAAACGTCCGGTGCGGCGGCTCCTGCCCAACCCGCGGCGGCAACACAACCTACTGTGACACCCGCGCCTGTGGCACAACCGGCCCAACCTGTTGTTACACCTGTGGTGCAAGCTCCCGTGCAACCCGCACCCGTAGCTGCGCCCGCGCCTGTACAACCCGCTCCGGTTTCGCAACCGTTGCCTACCGTTACCGTAAACACGGTACAGGAAGCTGTCCCGGAGGCGGGGGAAATCGGCAAGCCGACCGAAGCTATGCTTAAAACCAACCCGACGGCCCATGTAGCTCCGCGTGAATCTATTGTGGAACGCCCCGAGCGCGAAGGATATGCCGGGGAACACTGCCACGAAAAGCGGCTTCGCAACGTGACAGTAGTCGCCCCTGCCCCGCTTACTAATCGGGAAAATAGACGGTTGTCTAAAGACCGCACGGTGCTTATCTTTGCAGATAACTCCCAACTCATTAAAGCGTATCAGGAAGAATGCAAAGAACTCGGTGTAAAATATCACGTATTTACCACGCTCAAAACGCGCAGTAAAAATACGACCATTGTAAATTGGGAATCGTACGAAGAAACCGAAGCCGCCTTAAAAGAATATGCGGCCGAAGATCCCAACGTGCAAGGTATCGTGTACTTGCTGGGCGCAAACGTTAAAAAGTTTGATAAAAAAGTCAGCCCGCATAACGAACTGACCAAATACGTCATGCCGCTGTTTATTGCCTTGCGCGTATTTGAAAAAGGGCTTTCTAACCGCACCGATGCCGATACGTTCTTTGCCGTAAATACCAAAATAGACGGTACGTTTGGTTATACGACCAAAGACGAATTTAACCCCATCACGGGTGCGCTGTGCGGCGGTACGGCTTGTTTCCGCCGTGATGTGTATGAACACACCGGCGCGATTGCCAAACTGTTAGATTTTGAGCCGACCGCTACGCCCGATGAAATGGCGCAAAAAACCATGGACGAAGTGCTCCACGGCGATATGCGCCTTATGTTAGGTACCCGCGGGGGCGAACGCACGACAATTTTGTCCGTGCCTGTTCGCTTGGATAAACGCGTCAAACATTGTGACCTTGCCGGCAAGACCATTATATTTACCGGGTCCGGCCGCGGTATCGGGGCGATGCTCTCGCAAAAAATTGCCGCCCAATACCACAGCAAAATTATCGTGCTTGATATTATTGAGGTCCAAGAAAAAACACCGCTTTGGGCTAAAATGAACGACGCCGAACTGGCCATGCTCAAAAAACAAATGTGGGAAGAAATGAAGGCCGATACAACCCAAAAGGCCACTCCGGTGATGTTAGAGCGTGCGTTTGGCCGCGTGAAAGATTCTATCACGCTTTACAATAACTTGCAAAAACTGCGTGACTTGGGCAGTGAAGTGGAATATTACCATTGCGACGTGCTTAACAGCTCCATGGTCAAAGAAGTCTGCACGAAAATTAAAGCCAAAAACGGCCGTGTGGACGGACTGATCCACTTTGCGGGTTTGGAGCGTTCTAAACTTATTTACGATAAAGACCCGGCCGAGTATTACCGTATCTTTGACGTAAAGGCCACCAGTTTTGCCAGTTTCTTAGCCAATAACATTGTGCGCGACGGCGGTTTCTTCGCGTTTGCCTCGTCTATTGCCGGGAAATACGGCAACCTCGGTCAAAGCGATTACGCCAGCGCCAACGACTATTTGGCTAAGTCCGCTTTCTCGCTGACCAACCAAGGGTACCGCGCAGTAGCCATTGCCATGAGTGCCTACAAAAACGTAGGTATGGGCGTGCGCGCCGGGGTGGAACAATTCTTACGCGCTAACGGCGTAGATTTTGTGGACCCGGAAGACGGTATGCAAATTTTCTTGGATGAAATTGTCTACGGTCGCGTGCCGGAAATCGTACTGACGGGCGAATTGGGTAACTTAGATTGGGACCACCAACTTCGCCGTTTGAAAATGGACGAAATTATCCCGCAAGGCGTTGAAAATACATCGGGCGGTAACGGCGGAACTAACAGTACGCCCGTAACCCCTGTAACTCCGGCGGCAACTCCGGCAACGCCCACGCCGGTTTCAACACCGGCCCCGGCTGCCGCGCCTGCGCAAACGGCCCCGGCAACTGCATCGGCCGATGTTGCTAAAGCCACGCACTTTTTAGGGCAAATTACCGCGCTCACCCAAGGGGCGGAAATTCACACGGGCAAGGAATTTAACTTAACGTCCGACCCATATTTGGCCGACCACGCCATTGAAGGTACGCCTTATGTGCCCGGTGTGATGGGTATTGAAACCTTTATGGAGACGGCTACGGCGTTAACGGGCCGCGTGCCCCAAGGGTTAAAAGACGTACACTTCTATTTGCCGATCAAATTACTGCGCAACCGTCCGCAAGCGGTACGCGTTATCGGTAAAACCGAAGGGAACGACGCGGTGATGGAAATTGAATCTGATTTCATCAACAGCAAAGGTATTAAAATGGGTAATACCCGCCGCCATTTTACCGCGCGCACACTAGATACATTTACGTCTAAGTGGGAATCGGTCAAAGCGGCCGCCATGGCGAATATCTACTCGCCCGTGACGGTAAGCAAAGAAGAAATTTACCAAAAGTATTTCCACGGGCCGTCTTTTCAGGTACTTGGCGGAATTTTGCAAGTAGATAAAACGGCGTCGTGGGCGGTGTATAATACCACGCCGCGCCCCCAATGGTTTGACGGGCCGCGCACGCTACTGGCTAACCCGATGCTTATTGAAGCGGCGTTCCAATGTTGCGGTTTCCAAGATATGACCGTGGAGCATAAGATGACCTTGCCCGACGGAATTGATGAAATCGCCGTGTTTAACAATCAAGTGCCGCCCGCTAAATTGTACCTCTACGGCGTAAGCCGCGGTACTACCGCTGACGGAAAAACACTGCACGATGCCTTTGTGTTTGACGAAAAAGGCAACGTGTGGGTAGAGTTCCACGGCTACCGGGCCATCGGCCAATAACATGTATCAACTGGAAGTAATTGATTTAACAAACCTGCCCCCGGCAGACGGTGTGCTAAGCTTACAGGAGCAAACGTACTATCAAACGTTACGTTTCCCCAAGCGGCGCAACGAATGGCTCGGGGGCAGGTTTGCGTTAAAGCAAGTGGTGGGGCGCATTTTATCCGTTTCCGATTTAACACAACTGGAAGTATTGCCGCAAGAGAGCGGAAAACCGAAATTGCTTGTAGGGGGAAAACCCGTAAAATTGGCGTATAGTATTACGCACAGTAATGGTTTTGCTGTGGCCGCCGCGAGCGCGGATGAAAAACTGATCGGTATTGATTTGGAAAAAATTGAACACCGGATTTCGGCGTGGAAAACCGACTTTTTCCACCCGTCCGAATTAACCGCCGATACCGATGAGTTTTTAACTGCCTTGTGGACGCAAAAAGAAGCCCTTGTTAAATTGTTAGGAACAGGGTTATCCTTACGTAGTAACGAAGTATGCTGTATTAACGGCACGCCGCATTTTGCGGGCCGCGCGCTAGAAATTTACAAGTCGCTGGGCGCGCCGCAAATTTCTATAACTACCGACAAATGGCCCGCCGGGTTTATGTTCTCTGTGGCGACGGGGAAATAAACGTTAAGGGAGTCTGTAAGCGCGAGCAGTTCCTTGTGAGTTGGTAGCTGTTCCCTTAAAAATTTTAGCGCAATAACTTCCTGCCTCTTCTTCAAAAACTACTCCGCCGGAAACGCGTTCCATACAATGGATTTGTTGATTATCTGATACGGCATATCTAAATCCGGCTCCTTTGTATTTACCGGATAATCGCCCTATATAAACAACAAAATCATCTGCAACGGAATGATACAGTTGCAACGACCAATCGGCGTTAGAACGGGTGTCTATAACGCCGGAAAAATCTGTCCATTTTTCGTTTCCCGTCCACGGGATATCCATGGATAATTCGTCAAAACTTTCCGGGAAACCGCCGTTGGCCAAACGGAAAGAGACAGCCGCTTGACCTACCGATTTAAGCAAGGTAAGTGCTTGCGCGGCGCGTGATTTTTCCACGGCTTTTTGATATTGCGGCAAGGCCACCGCCGCTAAAATGCCGATGATTAACACCACGACTAAAAGTTCTATTAACGTAAAGCCGTTGTTGTTGTTATCATATAAAGACCTGTCATCCCGCAAGAGCCTGTCCCGCAAGGTTTTTGTGCGGGATCTAATGCGGGATCTTCTGATTTTCTCTCGCTCGTTGGCCGTCCCGGCAGAAATAAAAATACGAAGATCCCGTGTGACGGCCTCACGGGATGACATGCTTA
>NZ_CACVRB010000033.1:0-11346 GCF_902756455.1 Candidatus Avelusimicrobium caledoniensis
GGGCCGCGTCCTTTTTGGCTATCACTTCTTTTTTTGCGCGCACCTAGTTCACTAGGCACGCGCAAAATAAACTACGCGCTACCCTAAAAAGTCCAGCGGCGCAAAGGCAAAAAGAACACCTTGCCAACCCCAGCCCGCAGCGTTGTACGAGTTTGCGTGCGCGTGCTTTGCCGCGCCGCAAGGCGAGTACCGCGAGCCCGGCCTGGAGGAAAAAGCCGTCAGGCTTTTTACCGGAAGGCAAATCCAGTCGCCCCGACCATTTAAAATAGAAAAACCACCTTTGGGTGGTTTTTTTATTTTAAGATTTATCGCCGACTCGGCAGATTTTCCCGGTTAAAAACTGGGCTATACTATCTACTCAAATACCACTTTACCGTTTTAGCGATACCCGATTCAAAATTCTCCTCGGCTTTCCACCCCAGTTTCGTTTCTATTTTCGTAGCATCTATGGCATAGCGGCGGTCGTGCCCGGCGCGGTCTTTAACAAACGTAATTAACTCTTTGTACGATTTGCCGTTAGCCGCCGGTTTGAGTTCATCCAACAGCGTGCAAATTGTATCCACAATTTGCAAATTAGTCCGTTCGTTCCGTCCGCCGATGTTATACGTTTCGCCGGCAACACCTTTTTGCCACACGAGCGCAATGCCTTTACAATGGTCTAATACGTACAACCAATCGCGCACGTTTTTACCGTCACCGTATATCGGAATCGGTTGCCCGGATAAACATTTGCGGATAATGGTAGGAATCAATTTTTCGTCGTGCTGTTTCGGGCCGTAATTATTAGAGCAGTTACTCGTTGTTACGTTGAGCCCGTAGGTATGATGATACGCCCGGACGAGCAAATCGCTAGACGCCTTACTGGACGAATAAGGGCTGTTGGGCGCGTACGGGGTTTGTTCCGTAAATAAACCCGTCGGGCCGAGTGTACCGTAAACCTCGTCGGTAGAAATATGATGAAAGCGGCAATTTTCATACCCGGGTTTCACTTGATTAGGCGCGCTGAGCCAATGTTGGCGCGCGGCTTCCAGGAGCGTAAACGTGCCTTCAATATTCGTTTTAATAAAAGGGAGCGGCCCCGTGATAGAATTATCCACATGCGACTCGGCGGCAAAATGAATCACGCCGCGGATATCGTACTTGTTAAATAAATCGTTTACAAGTGCCGCATCACAAATATCGCCTTTTACAAACGTATAACGCGGGTTATTTTCACACTCTTTTAAATTATCCAAGTTGCCCGCGTAAGTTAATTTATCCAAATTAACCACGTGATACTGTGAAAAATTTTCCAAAAAATACGGTACGAAATTGGAGCCGATAAACCCCGCTCCGCCGGTAATTAAGATAGTTTGCTCAGACATTCTTCCACTCCTTGCGTCCAGTGAGAAAGACGCTTATTAAACGTAGTTTTAAATTTCGTTTTATCCAACACGCTAAACGCCGGACGGCGCGCCGGAGTCGGATAGTCTTTTGTCAAAATCGGCAACACTTCGCATGGCAATTTGGCGCACTTTAAAATATAGGTGGCAAAATCATACCACGTAGCCGAACCTTCGTCGGTAAAATGGTAAATTTCTTGGGTGCCGGGTTTGATGTGCGGCAAAATATCCACAATGGCCCGGGCCAAATGCGGTGCGTACGTCGGCGTGCCGAACTGATCGGCCACCACGCGCAGTTGCGAACGTTCCTTACCCAGTTTGAGCATCGTTTTTAAAAAGTTTTTACCATACGGGCTGTACAACCACGCCGTACGCAAAATAACCGCTGTTTGGGCATAGCGGAAAACGGCTTTCTCCCCCTCCCATTTTGTTTGCCCGTACATCCCCAGCGGACGGGCGGGGGCGTTTTCAGCAATCGGAGCGTTGGCCGTGCCGTCAAACACGTAATCGGTAGAAATATGGATAAGCGGAATTTGTTGGGAAGAAGCCAGTTTTGCTAAATTGGCCGGACCTACGGCATTAAGTTGCCGCACCAACGCAGGAGCATTTTCGGCATTATCCACCTGCGTATAGGCCGCACAATTAACAATTGCACTCAGTTGGTGCGTATCGCCAAAAGACAAGACCGCTTTTTCGTTGGTAATGTCCAGCTCGTTGACATCGGTAGCAATATATTCTTGTGCCGGCAAAATATCGCGCAGACACGTACCTAACTGCCCGTTTGCTCCGGTAATTAAAAGCATGGATTCTCCTTATATGACGCAAATGACGGATTTTTTAAATCTTTTTCGGAAAGGATCGCGTGCGAAAGATCTATTTTCCAATCAATATGCAACTGCGGGTCATTAAAGATAACGGCTCCTTCGCTTCCTTTGTTATAAAAATTATCGCACTTGTAGGCAAATTTTGCCGTCGGAGTTAGCACAGAAAATCCATGCGCAAACCCGTGCGGAATAAAAAATTGTTTTTTATTTTCTGCGGAAAGTTCCACGCCGTACCACTGGCCAAACGTCGGGCTGTCGCTACGCAAGTCCACGACTACATCCCACACAGCACCTTCCAACACGCGCACCAATTTAGCTTGCGTAAACGGCGGCCGTTGGAAATGTAACCCGCGCAACGTATGTTGCGCAGAACGGCTTTCGTTATCTTGCACAAAATCTACTTCAATGCCGGCTTGTTGCCAAATGCGCTTATTGTAGCTTTCGTAAAAATAACCGCGGTTATCTTTAAATACCGTAGGGGTAAATACGATCAAACCGGGGATATCGGGTTTAAAAAAATCCATGTTTCTGATCCTCCGGGATAGCGGCTAAATACCGCCCGTACTCAGTATTTTTAAATTTTTCCGCAAAACGCAATAACTGTTCCTGCGTGATCCAACCGTTTTTGTAGGCAATAGCTTCCAAACAGGCAATTTTGAGCCCTTGCCGGCTTTCCAGTGCCTCAATAAACATAGACGCGCGAATCAGGTCGCCATGCGTACCGGTATCTAACCACGCCATGCCGCGGCCCATGAGCTCTACGGAAAGTTCGCCCTGCTGCAAATACCAATTATTTACAGCGGTAATTTCTAATTCACCGCGGGCAGAGGGTTTAATTTGTTTAGCAATATCTACCACGCGGTTATCGTAAAAATACAAGCCCGTCACCGCCCAGTTTGATTTGGGCTGTTGCGGTTTTTCTTCAATAGAAAGTGCTTTTTTATGCTCGTCAATTTCCACCACGCCGTACGCCTGCGGGTTGCGGACATGGTAAGCAAATACCGTAGCTCCGGACGGACGCGCCGCGGCATTTTGCACAAGCGTTTTTAAATCGCGCCCATAGAAAATATTATCGCCCAAAATCAAACATACGCTATCCTGCCCGATAAAGTCAGCCCCTAAAATAAACGCTTGGGCTAATCCCTCGGGTTTAGGTTGCTCCACGTAGGACAATTTCATCCCATAATCGGATCCGTCCCCCAACAATTGCCGGTAAGCGGGTAAATCCCGGGGAGTGGAAATGATCAGCACTTCACGTATCCCCGCTAACATCAGTACGGACAACGGATAATACACCATCGGTTTATCATACACGGGAATAAGTTGTTTGGAAACAGCCAACGTCGCCGGATACAAGCGGCTGCCTGTTCCTCCGGCCAAAATAATACCTTTCATCATTACCTCCGATATCAGTTTCTATCAGGCAGTGTACCAAATACGGGCCCTGTTGGCAATAAAATATCCCCTTATTTGGCTAAGTAGGCACATACTGCTTCAAAAACAGTCTGCGGCATGATAGACGCCAAACATTGTTTAGCAGAAGGCACATCTAACAAACAGCGGGTCATCCAGTATTTGTTAATATTCATACACCCTCCGCATACGGGGGCCGATAAATTCGTATTGCGTGCGTATCCCAAATAAGCCGCTTTTGACGGTCCAAACAACACCACACAAGGAGTTTTCGTCAAATTGGCTAAATGTACCATGCCGCTTTCTCCGTCAATATGCAAACAACTTTTGGATAGCAAATGCGGCAAATCGGACACTTCCGTTTTACCGGCCAAACACACATCGGCAAAATCAAACGGACGGCTTTGGTTTCCCCCCAATTGCACCACTGTTAGTTGCGGAAATTTATTTTTTATTAAGCGCACCAATTCGGCCCAGTGTTCTTGTGGCCAACAACGGGTCGGCCGCACGCCGCACGCCGCGGTTTGGTTGTTAATACCGTCGTGAATTGTGATATATTTTTTATCGGCAAGGTCCCATCTTTGTAGTACGGCTTGCGTCGTTTGTGCAGGCAAAGAAATAAACGCTTCGTCGTTTTGGTGGATATCAAGTCCGCTAAACCAACCTAAATTGGTAATGCGGCTACCGCCGTGCGCAATAGCAATTTCCGCTAATTGTCCGTCTAAATACGGAGAATATTGGGCAAACGGTTTAAAGCATGCTTGGAGGTCCAAACCGTCTTTGAGTATGGGGATAATTTGCGGGGCTAATTTTTCCACCCGGGGCCAGTTGATGTAATCGTACATCAATAGATGACACCCGGATAACACTACATCAAACTGCTCCGGCACATAATCGGGCGAAACCCACCGATCTATTAAACCGTCGGGGAACACCATATCTACGGTAGATTTCCGATCGTATGCTAACGTGATGTCGGCTTGGGGAAGCGTTTGACGCCATTTCTGCACGAGCACGCGGACCATACATACATCACCGATACCGCCGCACACATGCACCAAAAGATGTAACTTATCTGCCGCCAGCACTTCATAACGCTTAAAAAGACGCTTGATACGCCGTTTGGTGCGCTTGCGCCACGCACTGAGCTTGAGCGCACTTGCCACTAAACCGCTATCTTGCGCGGCGGCTTGTACCAATGTCCCGGCCCGTAACCCGGCCAACTTAAAAGAAAGACGTTGTTTGCTGTCCATACTTTTTCAACCTATGTGGGGATATGTGGTATAATTATAACATATATTTACCGTCTTGGAGGAACCATGAAACCCTACGCTTTATTCTTTGCAACCAACCGCCGTTTCTTCTTTGCGTTGGCCGTGTTGCTCATGAGTTTGAAAGACAAATCTCCCCGTCTGTTAGAAAAAGCAGATATCTTAATTTATCATCAGGGACTCAGCGAAAAAGACCAAGCTTTTCTAAACCGCATTTTACCGTGCCGGTTTACCGAATATAAATTTGCGGTGGAAACTGATTTTGACAACATCAATTTCAAAAATTTCTCTCAGTTAACGTTTGCACGGTATGATATTTTTGACTTGTTGGACAAGTATGAAAAAATCGTATATATGGACGTAGATATGATGCTCGGAGGAGAACTGCTCCCTGTGTTTGAACAGTACGGTAACCAAGGCGGACTGGCCATGTGTAAAGACACCCAAAAAGGCCTTACACTCATTACTAAAAACTTCAAACATCCTCTGCCGCAATACGATATGACTGTTCCTTGCTATAACGCCGGATTTACTTTATTTAGCCGTCCGCTTAACCGCAGAAACGAGCTACGCATGTGGTGTTACCATAAAACAGACGAGTGGCTTGAAAATCTGGTCTGCCCGGACCAAGGGGTCGTTAATGTGATGATGCAAGAGTTTAACATTCCCGTTGACGTACTACCTGATACCTGTAACTGTTTGCCGTCCAACCCGAAATATTTAGACAAAAACCGTCATGATGTGCTGGTGTATCACTGTGCCGGTGGCGGCGTACGGTTTTGGACGTACACGTGGTTTGCGCCGTGGCAAAAATACTACCGGGAATATCTCAATATGGGCGGAGACCCACACACGGATAAAGAACATGCGTGGTTGCGTTTTATCAAAAAATACAATTTGCAACGATTCTCATTTTTTGACCGCTCCCCGGACCCGCAAATGCATCCGGCCCGGTTTTTGAAATATGTTTTAGCGTACCCTTTTAAATACGGACTAAAAAAATGAAACGTATTTGTTTACTGGCCGGGTTTCATCCCAAAGGTCAAATCTCAGATTATGTCATTTACTACGCGCAGGCACTTTCGCAACTGGCCGACGTGTATTACATGGCCGATTGCGAGATGCCCGAGCCGGAACTGAAAAAATTAGCCCCGTACGTGAAAGGAGCGTGGGCCAAACGCCATGGCAAATACGATTTCGGCTCCTGGCAGGAGTTAATCAGTAAACTGGGTTGGGAGTTTATTACCCAATATGACGAGTGTATTTTTGCTAACGATTCCGTATTTGCACCGCTGTTTCCGCTGGCCCCCATTTTTGAACGTGCGGCGAAAGATACCCCTTTAGATGCTTGGGGTATTAACGCCTACGATCTGAAATATATAGAAAGTTATTTTTTTATCTTGCGGCGTAACGTGCTGTTGGCCGAAGCATGCAGACAATTTTTTGAAAACATAGTGTCCCAAACCAACGTGGATGGAGTTATTGAGCACTACGAAAAAGGACTGACTGATTTTCTGTGCAAAAACGGATTTAATTTCAAAGTGCTCCGCTATGCGCAAAACAGTTTGGCCGGAAACTGGCGCACCTTTATTAAACAGGGTGTCCCCTTTTTAAAAGTAAAGAATTTTATACGGGCACACGTGTATATACAATACGTGCATCTACCGGGCTGGCGCCGGTTTTTAGCCAAATACACCCGTTATCCGGTTTCGCTGATTGAACAGCATTTGCGTTCTATCGGCGTAGACCCCGAGCAATTTGACTCGTTTGGCTTTAAATTAAAATCGCTCTACTGGTGTTTACGGCGGTGGCGGCAAAAAATAATTCGGCTGCACTTTTACAAAAAGGAACGCATTGTGGTACTATTTGGGTGGACAGTTGTTTCCACGTCACCCAAACCCACACCGCAAATCAAAGAGTTTTAGAAAAAACGCCCCACTTAAAAGTGGGGCGTTTGATACCTTTTAGCGAAAAATTTATTTATTAGGGAATGCCTTGCCCGTTGCCACCACATTACTGGCGTAGTTAAACACCGCTTGCGCACTTTGGTGTTGTTCTATGCGCCCGGTCATACCGCGGCTAAACCAATACTGGGCCGTTCCGCCCGCACAAGAGAATAAAATAACCGGGGTTTGCTCGCCGCGTTTTATAATATCTTCGGTAATATCCGCACCCACCCCGTCTTTTAAATGAAAATCAGTAAACACAATATCATATTTTCCCGGTGCTTCGCGCAAGCGCGCTTTGGCTTGGGCCACGTCGTACACTACATCTACGGTTACCCGTCCGTCTTCTTGCGCCGCTTTTACAAATTTTTCCACCAAGCTGTACACATCGTTCACCATCAAAATATGTAGCGACTCAACTTGTTCATTCCACGGTTCGGTATAACGAGATTTAATAAAGTTATCCGGCTGCAATTGGGCACGCACCTCCACGGTTGTACGTTCATTCATCGCGCGTGCCTGTTCAACGGTCGTTACCAAATTTTCCAACTGATCCCGGGAAAATTCCCCCCACACCCAACGCGCGTTTTCCGGCAAAATTCCCTCCGCGCTTCCTTGTAACTCCAACGATTCCATAGAACGCATGGGTACGGGCCGTTGTTCGCTACTGGGCAAGCTCAGCCGCCAAGCCAAATCGGCATCCCGGCGGTAGGGATCTCCGTGCAGCGACGTTTCCGGGGCAAATTCATTACCCAGTTGGTGGAAATGAGCCACCGGATCCAACTCTTCTGCCCGCGGGACTGCCACCGGCAAAGGAATTTCTGGTACGGGCGTAACAACCGCGGACGAACGGGCCGCCGTAGCCGCCACTTTAGAGAAAGTATTGGGATTCATCAGGGACGTATTAAAAGCAGGTTTTACCACATTTGCGCCAAACGGAGCCGAAGGTTTTACAAATACCCGTCTGCCGTTAATAAGTTTCCAGCCGCCACCGCCGCCACCGATAGCAAACAACGGAGCCGTTACTAACAAACAACCGATAATCAAACTAAAACCGCGCGCTATTTTTACCATTCCGTAAACTCCTTTGGATAGGCATGCCCGCCGTTAGCGACAAATACGCTCAAGTAATTAAATATCTCACGGGCCGGGCGTGGCTCTTCCGTAGCCGATTCAAAAGAAAAGTCATCGTGTTTAATTCGGACCATATTGGGAATACCGCCGTCAAACCCTAACAAGAAGCCGCGTCCCGGGCCGATTTCTCCGCGGGAAACTTGCACCACATAACACGGTAATTGTTCTTGTTGCACTTTAGCCGCCAATTCTATACCGTTACGTTTACCCATGAGCAAATCGGTCAATACCACGTGATATTGGTTAGGGTGGCGGGTCAATTCCCCTTCCGCTTCAGCTACGTTGTTAAATAGGGTTACATGTACACGCGGATCCTGTTTAGCCGCCTCATCCAACCGGGCTAAAAATTCTTCGTCGTCGCTAGCCACCAATATACGTAAATCGGTCATTTCCGGGTGGAACGGTTTATCAAAAGTTTGGTTTAGGCGGATATAATTTTTCTCATTAAAATTGGGATATACCTGCGCTTCCATTTTCGGATCTACCGGGCGTATAGCCGGTTGCAAAAACATACTCCAACGAGAAGTAGTTACCTGCGGTTGCTCTCTCTTTTTGGTAGGATCCCATTTACCGCTTACTACCACACTACGGCGGTTTGGATCAAAATCCCGGCGGGCAAACGGCAAGGGCTTGGAAGCTATTTCACGGGACGCTTCAAGCGTTGTATTAAATTCTCTTAAATCTCTGTCGGAAAGCAAGCGTACGGGAGCATCGGCTTCGCGCTGTAATTGCAATTCAAAACCGGATAACGTCTGCGGGCGTTGGACCGCAATTCCGTTTTGCACCGCACGCTCCAAACGGTTTGTCACACGCAAACCTTGCGCGTACGGATCTCCTTGAGAAGAGGTACGGTACACCTCTTCTTCTACCCCTTCTCTGCCCCAGCGGTGGAAATAGGCCATATCCTCTGCCGATAAACTGGTCCGTCCGGCAGGTTTCGTTTCAGGCGTAGGGGTAACGGGTTTTACTTGGGGTACATGAAGCCCGGGCCCGGTATATTCCCGGTGCGCCGTCATCGCACCGCCCAAACCGCTCGGCTTCGTTGTACCCGGCATATAGACTTTATAGTGTTCCCCCAAGTCTGCTCCTTTATAAATGGGGGTGGCCATCATTTTAGGCATAGAAGGAAGAGTTTGCGCAGACACGGCGGACATGCGCGATACGCTAACAGGTTGTACTAAACGGGAAGAGCCCGTCAAGCCAAGACCGCCCGAAACGCTGGCCGTCTTCATAATCGCAGCATTGGACACGCCTTGTACCCCACCGCGCAATACAACCCGCGCACCGCCACCCACCGCACCGCCTTGGGCCGCCGCGGAGAAAGATACGGATAACATACTGACAAATAAGATAAATTTTCGCGTATTGTTCATACTTATAGTATGGCCATATTACGCGTAAGTTTCAAGGGCCAAAAGACCTAGAAGACCTAGGCCCTATCTTTTTCAATGGTACGCACCAATAACCGCAGTGCCGTAACGGAAGCTTTGCCGATGTTACGCTCGCGCGTGTGAGAGAATAGAAATTTTTGCGCGGTAGCCCCGTTAGGCCCGGCCACGGCAATCCACACCGTACCGACGGGTTTTTGCGGTGTTCCGCCGTCGGGTCCGGCAACGCCCGTAGTAGAAACGGCATATTCGGCCCCGGTTATACGCCGTACGCCTTGCGCCATTTGCAGAGCTACTTGTTCGCTGACCGCGCCGAATTTTTCCAAATCGTTTTTGTTTACGCCCAACACTTTGATTTTTACGTCGTTAGCATACGACACCACGCCGCCTAAAAAGTAAGACGACGCCCCGGGCACAGACGTAATCAAATGCGCAATATTTCCCCCCGTGCAACTTTCCGCACAGGCCACGGTACGGTTTAATGTTTTAAGTTGTTTAGCGCAAAAATCTTCCGGTTTTTCTTCGCCTTGCGTAAAAGATAAACCGCTTAATGCCGTCTTTAATTGCGCGGTTATTTCGTCCAATTTTTCAACAGCCGGCCCGCTGGCAGTTAAACGCAAGCGCACAAAACCCGCCGACGGCAAATAAGCCAGTTTGATACCCGCGGGTAACGCGCGCTCAAAATTGTCTAAGCGCATAGCCAGGTCCGACTCCGGGATATCATATACCGTTACTACTTGATAGGAAAGTTGCAAATGCGGAAATTTTTGTTTAAGCCGCGGCAATACCTCTTGCGGAATTAAATATTCCGTTTCAAACGGCACGCCGGGTAACGAAACGACGATCTTGCCGTCACGCTCAAACCACATCCCGCACGCCGTGCCTTTGGCATTATGCAGCGGCGTACACGACGCAGGCAACAACGCTTGCGTTTTGTTAAGCGCGTTCATGCGTGCCGGGTTAGCCGCAAATAATTCATCTAACCATTGTTGCGCTTGCTTGTTGTGGATAAGCGTGGTGTGGAAAAACTCCGCAAGTGCATTTTTAGTGATATCGTCTTTCGTCGGGCCAAGGCCGCCGGTAAGAATCACCGTATCGGCAATTTTAAGCGTGCTGTCAAGCGCGGATAAAATCTCGGCGCGGGTATCGCCCACCGAGCGCATTTCAACCGTTTCCGCGCCCAGTTTGGTTAGTTCCCGCGCGATAAATTGGGAGTTAGTATCTAAAATTTGGCCGAGCAAAATCTCGTCGCCAATAGTAATAATAGCTGCTTTCATACAGCTATTGTAGCATTTCGCAAGGAAATGCGTTTATTACGGCATTTCGTAAATGCGCACCGACCACTTAGTGGCTACTTTGTTTGTCGCATTGAATAGCTTTGTACAAAAGATACCTTCCGTTATATTTAGATCGGTTCGTTCTATACAATAGATTTTTTTATCTAACACATTGTCCGAGTCATAATGAAGAAAGAAAAACCCCGTTCCCCTATAAGGTCCGGCAATAAAAAACGAAGTAGAAAGTGTATAATTAGCGCTATGATTGATAATAATTTCTGTCCAATTATCGCCCCGTACAGCATCCGTAGAGGGCACTCTTGTACCCAAAGTAGCCGTACTACGAGGGGTTAAAGAGGCGAAATCAATGTCTAATTCGCTAATGGCGGTAGCATACTCCCCACTGGCCATTTTGTATATTTCTTGTGCATTAGCCAAACTGCGCGTGGTCGTTAGTAATTGTGTAGCCCGGCTTTTCCACACCGCTTTTTGATATTGCGGCAACGCGACCGCCGACAATATGCCGATGATGAGAACAACTACCAACAGTTCAATGAGCGTGAATGCTTGTATGTTTTTCATACAACTCTCCTTTAAATTATTTTTACCAACAAATAAAATGTAGCAAAAAAAAAAACGATGTCAAGTTTTTATTTTTCTCTCGCTATATCCCGCATAGAAACCCTGCGGGATGACGAGCGAGAGAAAAAT
>NZ_CACVRB010000034.1:0-11372 GCF_902756455.1 Candidatus Avelusimicrobium caledoniensis
GATATCGTCCTCGCCGCGTTCAATGGTAAAGATCGGCTCTACTTTATGAACAGCGGTTTTCTTTTCTTCCGGCACTATAATTTCCACCGGGGTAGCGGCCAGAATTTTGACAATTTCGTCTAATACGGCCTGCACCCCTTCGCCCGTGGCGGCGGACATCAAAAAGACTTTCTGTTTTTTGCATTTCTTTTTCAGCGTTTCGTATGCCTTTTTTGCCGACGGCAAATCCATTTTGTTAACGGCAATAATGCGCGGCTTTTGGGATAGTTTTTTGTCAAACGCTTTTAATTCTTTTTCAATTACTTTGATTGATTCTTCCGCACTCATACCGTCAAATCCGTCGGGATCCACGATGTGAAGTAGCACGCGCGTGCGTTCAATGTGCTTTAAAAATTGATGCCCGAGACCTTTTCCTTCGCTGGCACCCTCAATAATACCGGGAATATCGGCGGTAGCGAAACTCATTCCTTTGTGTAACGTAACGCCCAAGTTTGGGTTTAAGGTGGTAAAAGGATAATCGGCAATACGCGGGCGTGCCGCGGAAATGCGGCTTAAAAACGTGCTTTTGCCCGCATTAGGAAAACCGACAAGTCCTAAATCGGCAAGCACTTTTAATTCTAAAATTAACGTGGCTTCCTCGCCGGGTTGTCCGTTTTCGGCGATGTGCGGGGCCGTATTGTTTCTTGTCTTAAACGATTGGTTGCCGCGTCCGCCCATACCGCCTTTGGCGGCTACAAATTGTTGGCCGGGTTTTGTTAAATCAACTAAAATTTCGCCGTCTTGTCGCACGATCGTTCCGCACGGCACGCGTACAATGCGGTCTTCTCCGGCGCGGCCGGTTTTATTGTATGTGCCGCCCTTTTCGCCGTTTTGCGCTTCAATGTGCGGGTTGTAGGCAAGTTCTAATAAGGTGGTCAAATTGGGGTCGGCCTGCAAAATAATATCGCCGCCTTTGCCGCCGCAACCGCCGTTGGGGCCGCCGAACTCAATAAATTTTTCACGGCGGAAAGACAAACAGCCGTCGCCGCCTTTTCCGGCGGTAATGTAAATTTTAACACGGTCTAAAAAACTGCCTGATTGCATAATTCCTCTTTGGCGGCGCGGCCGATATTTTCAAAATAAAAAAGCGGCAGGATAGTCCTGCCGCTTTTTGTGGCCAAAAGATTATTTGTCCGCTTTTTTAGCAGCCGGTTTGGCGGCTTTTTTAGCGGGCGCCTTTTTGGCAGCGGCTTTGGGGGCCGCGGCTTTTTTAGCAGGCGCTTTTTTGGCTTCTTTCGTTTCCGCAACTTTGGGGTACACGGAAATTTGTTGTTTGCCTCTGCGGACCCATTCAAAGGTCACAATGCCGCTGACGCGGGCAAAGAGGCTGTCATCACTGCTGCGGGTAACGTTGGTACCGGGCAAGAATTTGGTACCGCGTTGGCGCACAATGATTTCCCCAGCGTTTACAAACTGGGAGCCGTAACGTTTAATACCTAAACGTTGGCCGTGGCTGTCTCTTCCGTTAGAGGAAGAACCTTGAGCTTTTGTATGTGCCATTGTTTATCTCCCAATTTATAACTGGATATCCGTGATTTTAATTTGCGTTAAGTATTGTCTGTGCCCTTAACTGGATATCCGTGATTTTAATTTGCGTTAAGTATTGTCTGTGCCCTTGGGTACGTTCGTATCCTTTTTTCGGGCGACGTTTATAGACAATCACTTTTTGACCTCTCAAATGTTTGACCACTTGAGCGGTGACCTTGGCCGTGTTAGCGGCTTTGGTATCTGCTGAGGTACCTTCTTCGTTGGCGGCCCAGAGAACTTTAAGTTCTACGCTGTCGCCGACCTTCGCTTCCAGTTTTTCAACCTGCAGATCTTGACCGGGTTTTACCCAGTACTGTTTTCCACCAGTTTCAATAATTGCGTACATAATTTTTTCCAGCGATTTCCCCAGTAGGGGAAATTCCGCTACTCTAATTATAGCATAAATGAGACAATTATGTAATTGATGAGTGCGCCTTCTAGCAACGTCTGGCAATTTGTTTTTCGTATTTGGTGCACAAATAGCGGTGCAACCCCGGACAACGGAAAACAGAACGCGCGAGCCTTCCGTTTAGCCAAGGCAACAATACCGCCATCTTGCCACATAAAGAAACAGAATCGTTACAAAAGAAATTTTTAGCGTTTTTCTTAAAACTTTGCCGCATTTTACGGAATACATCCGTATATTCATTGCGGATATCATAAAGCAAAATGGCCAATAATAAATCGGCTTGATTGTTCACAAGTTGTTGATATACAGGGGCTTGGGCCCGGTGCAAATTATGTTGGCCGATATAAATGTGAATCTTTTCCCAAACGCAATAAGCGTCTATATAGCGTTTTAGTTGGGGCCTGTGAGATGTGGATAAGGCACGCACCGCATGAATATATACAATATCGGAAGTGAAAGCTAAAAAATTTGCCAATTGGGCGGCGCGGAAAATAAAATCAATGTCTTCTCCTAAGGAAAGTTGTGTGTCAAACAATAGTCCTCTTTCAAACAACGCCCGCGCATACAGTTTGTTCCAGCACCATGGCTCGGTTGTGCTTAGCATATCTTCTAAAGAAAGATGCGTATAAGTTACGGGCAGGGCGAACTTCGGCGGATGAAGCGGCAGGGCGGTTTGATCGCTCACATTAGCCGCTTGTCCCCATGTAATTTCGGCCCCGGTTTGCGTATGCAAATCTAACAGGGTTTGTAAAGCATTCGGTGTGAGCCAATCATCTTGGTCTATGAAACCTAACAGGGCCCCTTTAGCGTGTTTAATTCCTCTGTTGCGTGCGGCGCAATTGCCTTGGTTTTTTTGGCTAATCACACGGATCCGTTTATCTTGGGAGGCATATTGCTGACAGAGAGTCAAACTGTCATCGGTAGAGCCGTCATCTACTAAAATCAATTCCCATGGTGCATGCGTTTGCTGTTGCACGCTTTCTATGCAGCGGGCTAAAAATGCGGCGCCATTGTATACAGGAACGATAAGAGAGATAAGAGATGCGTTTTTCATAAAGTTGCGCTTTTAGGGGCAATCCTTGCGTTAAATTGTTGGTGTAAAAAGGGATATAGCCACGGCAAGTGAAAAGTCCATTTGGCAACTCGTGGAAAGTATAGCGGAAACAATATAAAAATCTTGCCGGGCCAGCCCATGGGGGAGTTAAAAAGGATGTCTTTTAAATGATGCCGTAGCCACGTGCGGGTTTGTTGGAAAGAGTATATATAAGTTCCCCTTTTATCATATAAAATGACCGCCATTAAGAAAACACATAGAACGCCCACAAACATGCGTGTAATGGGGACAAGGGCTTTGTCTACATGTTTTCTTTTGGTAAAACTATAAATTTTATGCCATACATGAATATCATCTGACAGTTTATGCAGGGAAGGCGTATGGGTTATTGAATCAGGACGCATAAAATAGTAGTAAACGGTTTGTTTGGTAAACGCTACAAAATTAGCTTTTTGAAGCAATCGAAGGATAAAGTCCAAATCTTCAGAATAAGTTAGTCTTTCATTAAAGCGTAAATTTTGGGTAAAGAGTGAAGCAATATATATTTTGTCCACACAGAGCATGTTTCCTGTACAAAGTACATCAACTAAACATAGCCGCTCTTGGTCATTCGTTGGCAGATGAAAATGTGCAGGAATTCGAGAGCCTCTTGTTGTGCTATAAAGTAAGGATCCCCACATAACATCCGCGCCTGTTCTTTTGTGTAAATCATAAAGAGTTGAATAGGCTTGAGGGGGGATCCAGTCGTCGGAATCGACAAACGCCACAAAATCGCCTTGCATATTGTTTAACCCGGTGTTACGTGCTCCGGGCAATCCTTTATTTTCTTGGTGTATTATTTTAATACGGTTGTCTTTTTGCGCGTACTGTTGGCAGATTTCCAGGCTGTTATCGGTAGAGCCGTCGTCTACCAAAATAATTTCTAAATTTTTATAGGTTTGGGCCAAAATACTATCTAAGCACCGCGGCAAATACGCGGCTACATTATAGACAGGTACGATAACGGAAATCAACGGGATCTGGATCATAAAGGTTCTCCGCGGGCAACACGCTCATGAATGCCTCGTCCCCAATCGGGAGCGCGGGTAATAAATTGTTTTTTTAAGGCCGCGTTGATGAAAGATGTTCTAAGTATTTTTTTTGTTATTTTAGGGGACGGAACGGTGCATAAAAGGAAAGCTTTGCCGAAGAATGTCATAACAGACGTCGTGGAAATTAGTTTTTTATGTTGCAATAACCAATTCCGCAATTTATTTAATAGTTCAAGGTATTGGTTTTTTTTATCGTATATCATCAGGATCGTAAACAGTGTGTATGTAAAACTGAGAATATCGGTTTGAATTCTTTTATGTGCCCGTGGCAGATTGTTTTTTGCGCAAAATTCCAAAATATTTTGGCGTATCGCCATACCTTGCAAAACGTCGGAGATAGAAGGCCCATTGGATACGGAGTTCGAGCGTACTAAGTAATGATAAACAGGGGCCGTTGTAAAAGCCACAAAATTGGCCGCTTGTACTGCGTGAAACATAAAATCTAAATCTTCACCATAGGTATATTGAGTGGCAAATTGTACGCCTTTATTGAATAACCGTTTTATATATAACTTATTCCAACAACTAGGTTGAAGGGTAATCAGATAGTCTTCTTGTGAAATATGATTCCAATTGGTATTTGAGGAGAAATACAGCGGTTGCTCCTTCGGAGGGCGGCCATCTGCATAGTGAAAAATGATGTTGCCCCACGCAATATCTGCGCCTGTTTTTTGATGCAAATCAATTAAAATTTCATACGCATTTTCCGCCAGCCAATCATCCGGGTCCACAAAAGCCACAAAGTCCCCGTGCATATTGTCCAACCCCGCGTTGCGCGCGGCCGATACACCTTTATTTTCTTGGTGTATTACTTTAATGCGGTTGTCTTTTTGCGCATACTGTTGGCAAATTTCCAAACAGTTATCGGTGGAGCCGTCGTCCACTAAAATAATTTCCAAATTTTTATAGGTTTGTGCCAAAATACTATCCACGCACCGCGGCAAATACGCGGCCATATTATATATGGGTACGACGACGGAAATCAGCGGGGAATTTGTCATAGGGCTATTGTATCATTTTTACGAGGGTTAAAAAATTTAATAAAATATAAATGTACTAGATTTAATATATGCCTACAACCATGAAAGAAGATTATTATCAAATTTTAGGTATTGAGCGCACCGCGAGCGAAGTGGAAATTAAGTCCGCGTTTCGCCGTCAAGCGATGAAATACCACCCCGACAGAAACCCCGGCAACAAAGAGGCCGAAGAACAGTTTAAAAAAGTAAACGAGGCCTTCTCTGTGTTGTCTGACCCCCAGAAAAAACAAATGTATGACCAATACGGCCACGAAGGACTTAACGGCGCAGGCGGCTTTGGCGGTTTTAACGCCAACGGCTTTGGAGATATCAACGATATTTTCGGCTCTATGTTTGGCGACATCTTTGGCGGTGGCTTTAACCGGCGCGGCGGTAAACCGCGCGCCCAACGCGGCGAAGATTTAAAATTAGACGTTACCTTAACGCTGGAAGAAGCGTTTGCCGGTAAGGAAATTCCCGTAGAATATACGCGGTTGGATAACTGTTCTGCTTGCGACGGCTCGGGCGCGGCCCCGGGCAGCGCGCGCAAGACATGCCGCTCGTGCGGGGGAACGGGTACGGTAACTTACTCGCAAGGATTTTTCAGCATGCGCCAAGTTTGCCCCGATTGCGGCGGACGCGGTACGGTGGTGGAAAAGCCGTGTTCATCTTGCCGCGGCAGCGGAACAAAACGTGTGAAAGAAAACATCACGGTCAAAGTGCCCTCCGGCGTGCGAACGGGCGTTACGCTACGTGTATCTAATGGCGGGGACATCGGCACAAACGGCGGCGGCTTTGGCGATTTATATGTGGAAGTACACGTCAAAGACCATAAAATTTTCCGACGCGAGGGGGATGATTTAGTGTTGGACGCGCAAATTACCTATCCGCAAGCGGTGCTGGGCGGCAGTATCAAAGTGCCGACGATTGAAGGCAAAGAAATTGAAGTAGAAATTCCCAAAGGCACGCAATTTGGCGAAGTGCTGAAAATGCAAGGAAACGGCATGCCCAAGCTCGGTAAAAAAGGGTTTGGCGATTTGCTGATTAACGTAAAAATTGAAGTACCCAAAAAACCCACGGCCCGCCAGAAAGAACTTTTGGAAGAACTCGCCAAAGAAACAGGTGGCAAAAAAAGTTTCTTCAAAGAGTTGTTTGGGTAAAAATTTACACAACGCACAAAATAAATTACGGGCGTAACTTTAGTTGCGCCCGGTTGTTTTGTTATAAAGAATAAACACGTTCATAAGTGCCCTCACCTGTCAAAGTGGGAGCATGTATAATTTTTTCACAATAAGCACCTGCTGGCAAAGAAGAATCAAACGTAATGTTTGCTCCAATTTTTCTTTCTAAACATCTTATTTGGGGATTCAGGTTTGCGCCACTAGGCGACTGCAATAATATCTGAAAGCCGGCTCCTTGATATTTTCCGTTAGTCCGAAGCATATACACATTAAAGTTATGGCCGCCAGCGGTAGCATCTTCCAATTGTAAAGACCAATTTCCGTCGGACTTAGTATCTTGGGCGGCGGCGATAACTTTGGTATTTCCTGTTAAGGGAATATCTATAGAGAGATCGTCAAAGTGCCGTGTATACGAGCCGTTAGCCAAAAAATATTCCGTTTGTGCTTGGGCCACTGCTTTTAATAAAGTAAGTGCTTGTGTGGCCTTACTGCGCTCTACTACTTTTTGATATTGCGGCAACGCCACCGCGGCTAAAATGCCGATGATGAGAACGACAACTAATAATTCAATAAGCGTAAAGCCGCTGTTGCTGTTATAACAAATAAGGCCGTCATCCTGAACTTGTTTCAGGATCTCACCTTGTTGTCGTTTTAGAAAGCGGTGAGATTCCAAATCAAGTTTGGAATGACATATATTTTTATTTGTGTTTTTCATATGGTTGCTCCTTATATATTTTTGCGTCCCTTTATTATCGTTTTTTTTTTTGATTTGTCAAGTGCTTGGCGCACGGCCGTGAGGCCTAGGACCTCTGTAAGCTGATGATGTTATGTTCTACAAGGGGGATTTCGTGTTATTCTGCAACGCGTGCTTGCCGGGATCCTGCGGGCCGTCAAGCGGCCTAAAACCGCTGTTTGCTTTTGATGTTATCTTTCGCAAAAGGGGGACTTCGTGTTGTGCTGGGCTGGACGAAGAGATATGTGTGCCAGATTTTGCAAATTAAAATAATTTTTTTCTAGGCATCGGCGAAAGAATTTTGCAACACTCGGGTATCAGATTTTGCACACTAAATTGCCGTAGGACTAGGCACGAACGAAGGAGTAATACTGTAGGAACTCGCGCGTTAGCGCGGAAGTATGCGACTGAGTGAGTAAAACGATACGCGTGTATCAGATTTTGCAAACTAAAATAATTTTTTTCTAGGCGTCGGCGATTGAGCGATACGTGTGTGCAGAGTTTTTGTGTGAAATTTAGCGCAAGACTAGGCGCGAGTTTAGGAGGTATACTGTCGGAGCGCGCGCGTTAGCGCGGAGGTATGCGACCGAGTGAGTAAAACGATACGTGTGTGCAGAGTTTTTGGGTGAAATTTGCAGTGTGCCTAGGCGCGGAGCCCTGAAGCATACTTTTAGTGACGGCGCGTAGCGCCGCGGGTATGTGAGGGGCGACGCAACAACGGCACACTACAAATTTAACCAAAAAATAAACCCCCGCGTATTATTTCGGGGGTTTAGCTCATTGTCATGTTCATGTGACGTATGTTCCTCTTTCCGCCGGGGGCTCCGCATCCGGGTCTATGCGCAATCGGGGGATACACTGTACCCGCCGCAACTGCAACCAAGGACATCGGGCATTCCCTGCGTACTGTGTATTAACAGTATAAAGGTTTTTGTCAAAATTTCAAGGGGTAATTTTAAAATAATTTTTCCCGTCGGGAAAACAAAAATTATTTGTTGAATTTTTGCAATTTGCGGTTGAGCCACGCATCAAAAACGTGGTTGCTCAGCCACAAAGGCGGGGTGCAAAGCATTGTCAGATAAATGGTACTGCGCGGAATTTTGACGCGGTTTTTTACGTCTAACAAATTAGGGGTTTGGTGGAGTTTATACAGCGTGTCTGCCGCCCACAAAATCGGCCACGCTACGGCGGCGCGTTGGCCCGGTTGCGTTTTGGGCAGTAAACTGAAATATTTTTTACCGTCTTGCAAACGCGTTAACCCCCACGCAATCCATTTTTGTTTGACGGACTCAAAGCGCGTGCTGTTTTTTACGTCTGATAAATCGTTCGGCGTTAAGCCGATTTTTTGCAATTCTTCTTGCGGGAAATAACAACGCCCGATTTGTAAATCTTTGGGCAAATCGCGCAAGATGTTTACAATTTGTAAAGCATCCCCGATGTGGCGGCCGAGCTCAAAAAATGTTTCTTTATCGGTGTGAATTTTAGATGTGTGAAAAATTAACTGGCTCCAAAATTGACCCGGTTTGCCGCCCATTAAACGGCAATAATTTTCCAGTTCTTTGGCGGTTTGAAAAGCAACTGCGGGCGCGTTTTTTTCGTGCGGAAAAGTTTGCAAATCAATTTTCATCCCCTCGCAAACGGCGCGGGCGACTTCCAAAATAAACGGCTTTTGCTCGTCTGAAATTTTGTTAAACGCATCCAAACACGGACGCAAATTTTCAATGAGAATTTTTTCGTACGGGTTATCGCTGCCGCCTTTGATTTCGCGCGCGAGTTGCGTGATTTCTTCTTGCGGTTGGTTTTCAATGACGGACGGAAATTTTTTGATCCAATACAAGCGTCGTTCGGCGGGCAGTAAGGGCGTATCGGCAATCGTGTCGGCGTAGCGGCACAATAAATACGCTACTGAGAACGCCGGACGCATGGCCTGCGGCAATGCTTGCACGCTTAAATATAAACTGCGCGACGTGTTTTTTAACAACGTGTTTAGGTCCATATATATAAGGATAGCATTTATGGACGGGGTTTAGGGTAATTTGTAATATTTATAATTGGACTTAGGCCCGTCGGGGGTTAACGTCCCTCCGGTGTGAAAATGTGTGCCGCCAAAACTGCTGCACATTTTATTGGCGTTGGCATCGGTATCTTTTGCAATGCACACAGATTGATAATTGTTTTCCTCTATGCCATCCCCTGTTTCCAATGTGTACGAATACATAAAAGAATAATCTGTTAGACCGCATCGTATAACAGTGCCCCAGCCGCCTGGGCTCTTTTTTTGGATACAACAATATGTTTTGGTATCACGCGCGCAACTGGCAATGGGAGAGGTGAACGTATTAAATGTTAATCCGGCCGGCGCGTCTACGCTTAACTCATCAAAATTGTGTGGCCACTCGCCGTTTGCCAAGTGGTATGCTTCCATGGCTTTAACATACGGTTGCGCCATGCTACGTAAATTAGCAAAGCGGCTTTTATTGACGGCAAGCGTATATTGCGGCAATGCAACCGCCGCCAGTATGCCGATGATGAGAACGACGACCAATAATTCAATTAACGTAAATGCTTGTTTGTTTTTCATGTTGTTTGCTCCTTATATATTTTTTGCGTCCCTTTATTATCGTTTTTTTTTTTGATTTGTCAAGCCCTTCGCCAGGGCGGGCGTGAGGCCTCAAACCTCTTTAGGCGTGTGATGTTATCTTTTGCAAAGAGGGTCTTCGTGTTATTCTGCAACGCCCCCTTGCCGGGGGCAGGCATTTTGGGAGCCAACTTTTACTTACTTGTAGCCACACTATTTTTGCACTGTTGCTTTGCAACGCAACAACCTTCTCGCCGGGGCGGGCAAAGAGGCCTAGGACCTCTTAGGGCATAGGATGTTATCTTTTGCAAATAGGGACGTTGTGTTTGTCTGCAATAAAACAAATAAAGGTTGCCCGATCCGTTGCAATTTGTTATAATAAATACATAAACAGTAACGCAGTTTTGGGCGCAACAGAAACCGCGCCAAAATGCAACAAAAAATTGCAAGTTCTTTTTAATCGTGTCAAAAAATCTTTAAATCTCCGACGGAGAAAAAAAGAGTTGACAAATTTACACTAAACTGCTATACTATTTATATACGGAAACAAAAAAGGTTTGTTTCCATGGAAGTTTACAAGAGCCCTTTTTCCACTTTTTAAAAGGAAAAGAAAAACGGGCCTTGACATTTCTGTCTTTTTTTGTTAGACTATATAGGTAGTCTTAAATTGATCTTTGTAAAAGTAAAAAACTTCTGTAGTAAAAAGTAAAGTGCAAACAGAAAACTTTTCGGCAGCGAAACATCTCCTTATATTAGAAAAGGCAGCCGATGGACTGAGCCAAGCCGATCAAGTTAGTTTTGCAGTTTACATATATATATATAGATTTAATCTTATCCCTTCGGTCCTTAGCGGCCATGACCGGCTTGAATAACCAAGCGGTACAAAAAAGATTAAATGTTTCGTAGATTTTAAACTAGGCAGTAAGCAAAGCCGTTTGAAGTAAAACAAGAAAAAACTTGACAAACTTTAAAAAATATGCTTTAATAGTTGTGTAGTAAGAAATTGACAAGTTGAGCCGTTGAATTAAAAAAGACTTGACAAAGTCAACATTTTTTGCTATACTATGTTTGTAGCCGAGAGAAGTGCTACAAAAAAGAAGTTAAAAATTCCATTGCTTTTTTGAAATAAAGAAAAAGCAACGAGGAATTTTCGCTCTGTGAAAATTTGACAGCAATGTGCGAATGGGCGATTTGAACCGGAAAAACGCAAGTTTTACAGTTCAAGGCTCATTAAGTTAAGTCCTATACTTTTCAAAAATAGGACACCAAGTTAATTCAAACAAGTAGAGTCAAAAGTCAACAGCTCAATGTTAGCGATTAGTTGCCTTTAAACCGCTTGCGATTTAAAGGTAATTAATTCTAATGGAGAGTTTGATCCTGGCTCAGAGTTAACGCTGGCATCGTGCATAACACATGCAAGTCGAACGGGACTTTACTTTGTAGCAATACAGAGTAAAGTTTAGTGGCAGACGGGTGAGTAATGTATAAGAAACCTACCTCTGAGTGGGGAATAACAGTCCGAAAGGATTGCTAATACCCCATAACATAATGAAAAGGCATCTTTTTATTATCAAAGATTTATCGCTTGGAGATGGTCTTATATTCTATCAGCTAGTTGGCAGTGTAACGGACTACCAAGGCAACGACGGATAGCCGGCCTGAAAGGGCGACCGGCCACAAGGGCACTGAGACACGGGCCCTACTCCTACGGGAGGCAGCAGTGGGGAATTTTGGACAATGG
>NZ_CACVRB010000035.1:0-9782 GCF_902756455.1 Candidatus Avelusimicrobium caledoniensis
AGCCACACTGTTTTTGTTGTGTTCTTTTGCTGTTGTTGTTTATCCGCCCCTTGAGTGCTGTTTATAAAAAGCGCCGAAATGGATAAGAAATTTTTCATGTTTGAGCGTTAGCGAGTTTGAAAAATTTCCCATTTCGTCTGCTTTTTATAGCACCCAGGGGCGGCACTCTTTTGCTAGCTTTTCTGGTGCCAGAAAAGCGGACGGGGCTTGACAAATCAAAAAAAAAAACGATAATAAAGGGACGCAAAAAACAACAAAGGAGTAAACAATATGAACAACCAAAAAGCATTTACGTTAATAGAACTTTTAGTCGTGGTGTTAATCATCGGCATATTGGCGGCGGTGGCTCTGCCGCAATATCAAAGTAGTGGAGCGCAGTAAGGCCACACAAGCCCTTACGTTATTAAAAGCCGTAGCCCAAGCCCAACAGGCCTATTTGCTTGCCAACGGCGAGTACGCTACCAAATTTGACGAGCTCGCCGTTGATATCCCATGGACGGGAAACACGCAGTTTCTAGTAGGTACCGAAACGGACACGAAATCGGACTCAAATTGGACCATACAAATAGAAGATGCCCGCAGCGGTGGCTACGGAGTGAATCTATATATGATACGCACAAACGGCAAATACCAAGGGGCCGGTTTTCGGTTTAATCTAATGAGCGGCCTATCTGGAATCTATCAAGATCTACCTATTTTATGTATGGAAAGAACAAGCGGGGCGAACATTTTATTTGATTCGTCTTTATCCGCAGGGGCTTATTGCGTGCAAATAATGAAAGGAACTTTGCGCGGCGAGAGCCAATTCAACCGTATTTATGACCTCCCGTAATAAAAAAGCGGCAGATAAAAAATCTGCCGCTTTTATTCTGCCTCAATAAATATACTATCAGAAACGCACACCCACGCGCACGTTTAATACGCGCTCGGTGCGCTTATTTGCATGCAAAAGTTTATCAATTTCTTTATGCGGAAAATATGACAACTGCCCCTCTGCGCCGATAAACCATCCGTGCGAAATTTCCACATCTAAACCCAAAGCCGCCAGCATATACCCGTTGTGTTTAGTGTGCTTAACCAGGTGCGCGTACGATACTTCCTGCGTGCGGTAACCGCTACCCAGCAAGACGTATAAATTAGGTCGTGTGTCCGGTGTAAGTATCCACTTGGTAAGCAGGTCATAACGCGTATCTTTGTACGTATTGTCACCCACAAAATCTTCTTTATCAAACCAAGTCCCTTGCAGCCCAACGCCCAACCAACGCACCGGATAATAGAGTCCGCGCGCCGTCAAGCCGTCCTCGCTTTTGAACATACGTTCATCGGCGCCGTCGCGTACTTGGAAGTTGGAACGGGTTACCCCCACAGATACTTCCCAACGCGGGGCGGACGAAACCGTTTGTTCAGTTTCGCCTGCGTGATATACTTGACCGAACATCATGGGGGAAAGAACGGTCAAACAAATACTTGTAACTAATTTTTTCATAGTGGGAAAAACCTTCACAAAAAAGCCGCACTAAACAGGCGGCTTTTAAGAACTTAATTTTCCTAAACCATATTAGCGGTCGTTGAGAATATGCCAAATGGTGGTGCGAGAGATTTTTTGTTTCTCTTTGCATATCACTTGACGAAGCTGTTCCAACGACAGTTCAGGATGTTTTTTATGATATTGCTTTACAAAAGCAACCGTTTCCGGGCGGATAAGCCGCCGGCGCGCTAACGGATGCGCATTGGACGGATCAGCATGTTTTACTAAAGCCATCCAACGGGCCAGCGTGGCGCGCGGAGTTTTGTATTTTTCAAAAACGGCTTGCCAACCGTTCTCTTTGTAGAAGCGAACAATCGCTTCTTTTTCACTCAGTGTGTGTATGTTATATTTTGCCATACTTTTATTGTATATCATTTTTTTAATTAAGTCAAGCTCTTTTTTAAATATTTTTTTAACTATTTTATAACCGCGGCAGTATGTTACAATTTTTACGCGTTGGCGGCCCACAGGGTCAGCGGGCGTGGGCTTCAAGTCCCTTACGCGCACCCAGCAGTGGGTGCAGACTTGCCCTACATAAATTTCCTGACGGAAATTTTGCCCGGGCCCGCCCTCGCGGTTTTTGCCTTTCGCGGCTTACGCACGCTCAAACAAAAACATCGCTCCGGGCTTCAAGTCCCTTACGCGCACCCAGCAGTGGGTGCGCTCCCCGACAAAAATTTAAAAACCACCTTTTCAGGTGGTTTTTTAAATTTTTACCGGGGAAGGGACTTGAACCCTTAAGCCCGTGCGGGCAATAGTTTTTGAGACTATCCTGTATACCAATTCCAGCACCCCGGCTTAAAATCTCTATTCTTATTTTACCAAATTTCACACAAAAAGAAAATAATTTTATACCGCGCTCTAGTCAAACGACAACATCGTAGTATAATCTTTCAAGCGTTTATTGATATCGCGCTTAGTAAGCCCGGCCAACCGCGCCACACTAAACGATTCAATCGTAAACGAGGCCATTACGTTACCAATCATCATCGCGCGTTTGATAGATTTAAGCGTGTCCCAGTTTTTCAAACTGGCTAAATAGCCGGTAAATCCGCCGCCAAACGTATCGCCTGCGCCCGTGGTATCGTGTACGTGTTCCAAAATGTACGGCGGCAATTGGGCAATCCCTTTTTTGCTAACGAGCATAGACCCGTTGGATCCCAGTTTGATGATTACGTATTTGACGCCTTTGGACAGCAATATCTTGCCGGCTTTTATTAAATTATATTCGCCGGTCAGTTGGCGCGCCTCTGTTTCGTTTAAAAATAAAATATCAATACGTTTGATTACTTTGAGTAGCATTTCTTTTTTGGACGAAATCCAATAATTCATCGTATCGCACGCAACCAAACGCGGTTTTTTAACTTGTTTCAAAACGGACAGTTGCAACTCCGGATCTATATTAGCCAAAAAAACAGCTTTGGCATTTTGCTGTTGCAACGACAAGACCGGGTTAAAATCTTGGAACACATTTAAATCGGTAAACTTAGTAACGGCCGTATTGAAATCTTTATCGTAACTACCGCCCCAGTGAAAAGTTTTTCCCTCTTTGACTTGCAAGCCGGACAAATCTACGCCGCGTTTAATGAAAGGGGCGCGGTCTGTATCGGTAAAGTCCGTGCCGACCACCGCCACCACCGACGGTTGCACAAAATAACTGGCACAAATTGAGGCATAACTGGCCGCACCGCCCAACACACGTTTGACGCTTCCGTTGGCATTGTCAATGGTATCAAAGGCCACAGAACCCACTACTAACACTTCACTAACCATACTTAGTCCTGTAAAAATGTTTTGATAGTTACACGTTGGTTGAATGCATCAAAGAACGCTTTTTGGGCCGTTTCCATTTTAGTATCCATGAGTTGTTTGGCAAAATCGGCCTTGTTTTTATCAAAATTTTTCAAATTGCCGTGTTGAACCTGATAAGCATATTGAATTTCCGCCGGCGTCAATTTATAAAGAGAATATAACGTCACACGGTAGCGGTCCGCCAATTTACTTTGGCGCAGTTGTGCTTCAAATTCAGCGGGCGTAAAGCCCGTAGCCCGGCGGACCGCATTTTCATACGCCACCCGGTTAAACTGACCTTGCGCTCCACCAAAAAACGGCGAGTGTTGGATATCAAACGCCACTTCATAGTCAGACACCGCCATTTTAGCTTCACGTGCAGCTTGCGTTAATACTTCTTCGCTAATAAGTCCGGCCAATACTTGCTGGCGTAAAAAATTCAACATATTTTCGTCCACGTCCATGCCTTGTTGGCGCAATACTTGGGCGCGGTCTTCGGTTAGTTTGCTAAGACGGCGGTAGGAAATTTCTTCCGAGCCGACTTTGGCCGCCACCGTGCTAAAATTACCGCGGTGGTAGGCATCTAACCCTAAATAGACGATACTGCCTAAAAAGAAAGCTAACGTAACAATGAGGATAATTTTTTTGTACTTAATCAGAAACGAAATCATGTTTTCTCCTTTATGCAACTTGTTCTTGGGCGGGAACGGGGCTTTCTTCTTCCACTTCGCCAATGACACATTGTCCGGTGATCCGGCCCCCTTCCTCCACCATCATTTTTTTAGCGCGGATATCGCCTTTGATAGAAGCCGGGCCCAGCACTTCCAGCATTTCCGCACACACATTTCCTTCAATTGCACCGCCGCATACTACCATCTGCGCCGTTACATCGCCCTTGATTTTCCCTTCGGAACCCACAATTACGTGGCGGGCATTATCTACATTTCCTTCTAATGTGCCCTCTACCCGCAGCGAGCCCTGCACGCTAAGCGTACCTTGGAAATAACATTCCGCACTCACCACCGAGTAATGTTCACCCGAAGAAAAATCTGAATCTTTTTTCAAAAAACCCATAAAAACTTCCTCCTAAATTATTTAAAATAGTTTCGCGGATTGACGGCTTGTCCGTCTTTCCACACTTCGTAATGTAAATGTGTTCCGGTGGAACGTCCGCTGGAACCCATGGTGGCGATTTTATCGCCACGTTTTACCACATCGCCTGCTTTTACCTGAATGCCGGTCGTATGGGCGTACAACGTAGAATACCCAAATCCGTGATCTACCAAAATAGCTTGCCCGTAACTGGGCACCCACCCCGCATGACGCACAACACCGTCGGCGGTTACCAAAATAGGGCTATCGGGCTTGCCCGCAAAATCTACGCCGTTGTGGCGTTTGGTGGTGCGGTGTCCGAACGGGTCTAACCGATATCCGAATCCCGAGCTGATCGGCGCGCTGGACGGGCGGATAGACGGCGTGGAGTTCAGCCCCTCGCGGCGGTTGGCGAAGTACCAAGCGATTTCTTGGAAACTGGCCAAACGCATTTTGGCACTGTCCTCTATTTTATCAATATACGACTCAAAATCTTGCGTGGAAAGTTCCTTTAAATCTTTTTGGAACATTTCGCGCGCTTGTGCATCTTCTCTTTCTTTAGCGGCTTCCCACCCTTTGGGCAAGTTGATAAATTTGCCGCCCGGCATACCGAGCATTTGGCGCATTTGCGTATCGGTAGTGCGGGTAAGCTCTAAATACTTGCGGCCGCGTTCCAATTCATCGCCAATCAGTTTCATTTTCATACGCATCAACTGATTATCGGCTTTGGTAATTTGGTAATCATACCCTCGGGCAAAGAAAATGAATCCGGCTAACGTCACGCACAACCAAACAATAAAGAGCAGCACGAGCGTTAGTACACGCATTTTGAATTTAAATGAAGACCCAAAGCGCGGCATGACCAAAATATCTACACGCTCGCCAAGTAACCTTCCAAAATGATTGATTCTTTTCCCCATCTTTTGTATTCTATCATAATAAAAGCCCCTTGGGGGATTTTTCAATATAAAGGAGAGAATATGAAAAAATTAGTTTTAGCCGTTGTCTGCACTTTGGGAATGACCGCTTGCTTGCAATCGGTCCCGCCGGTAGCTACGCTACCCGAAGTACAACTACCCGCCGTGGAAACAGAAATCTGGAACTCGGCCGATTATAGCGGAAAACCCGTGATGATTGTATTTATGGGGTCGTGGTGTCCGTGGTGCAAAAAAACGATGCCGGCCGTCATGGAAGTAGCCAACGAATTTGGCGACCAAGTTGAAATCGTGGCCGTATTTATGGATAACGACGCCGCCCCCGTTCAAGCAGCCCTCAAAGAGCATAACTTTACTGTTAAGTCGCTCTATGACGGCGGAGAATTGGCCGAAGGCGTTGGCGTACAAGGATTACCGCATACGGTACTGTTTGACAAAAAGCACCGCATGATTAAAAAATGGGAAGGTTTCTCACCCGACCGCGCCAACGATTACCGCGAAGCGTTAAATAAACTGGTCAAATAAATCTGTACTGATTTAAACCCCGCCAAACGGCGGGGTTTTTTTATGTCTTTTTTCTGCCCCGGCAAAGGGGCGTTGCAGAATAACACGAAGTTCCCCCTTGCGAAAGATAACATCATACACATACAGAGGTTTGAGGCCTCTTTGCCCGTACGGCGAGTACCCCGGCAAGGGGGTTGACAAATCAAAAAAAAAAACGATAATAAAGGGACGGTAAAAAACAAATAAGGAGAAACAACATGAAAAGCAAACAAGCATTTACACTTATTGAATTATTAGTCGTTGTACTTATCATCGGCATTTTAGCGGCGGTAGCGTTGCCCAAATACGAAATGGCGGTGGAAAAGGCACGTGCATCAGAGGCATTAACCATTCTCAAAGCAATTGCAAATGCTAACCGTGTTTACTATATGGCAAACGGTACATACCCCGAGAATATAGACGATTTAGATATTGAGATCCCCGGGACTTCAACATATACAGTAGCGGGAACCCGCAAAAGTTCAAAGTATTTTCAATATGGAACACACGCATGGAACGATGAAAACAATGCCGTTATTGCTATTGCACAACGCATACCGCAAAGCACTTTTTATTCTTTCAATTATTATCAAGTAAATGACACCATCTGCTGTTTTGGATATTCTGCCAAAGGAGTACAAATGTGCAAAACATTCAGTAATGGCAAAACCAATGCGACCAACACATCAAACCAATATACTTGTTATCAAATCAATTAAACATCTTAGCGACCTGCGGGTCTTCCATGCACAAATAGACGTGCGCTTTGGGAAAGGTTTTGCGAAGTAGCGGCACGAGGAATTGATACGCCGCGATGCGTTGGCTGTCTCCGTAGCGCATTTTGCCGTCAAAATCTAACAAAAACTCGCCGTCCAACATAAAATTATTAGGAAAGCGCATTTCAATTTGCTTTTTGAGCTCGCGGCTAAAGCGCAGCGTCCCCACGCTGATCCAAGCAATTTTATCCGCGGGCAACGTGTCGGCCATTTCTTGTATAGTACGCGCATAATCTGGCTCATATCCGTCGTAGATAACCACCGGGTCAAAGTGAAAACCGATACGATATCCCGCACGGGCCACTTCGCACGCGGCTTGCAAACGCGCGGTTAAACCGGGCGTAAAATGTTCGGCTTCATCGGTAATTTTAGAAGAATTAACCGACCACGACACCACCACATTTTCACATCCCCCCACCTTTAACAGCCCGCCGATATTCACACTTTTTGTTTTGAACTCAAACTGCCACTGCGCACGCGCGCGGAAAAACGGCACGAGTGCTTGCGAATATTGTGTAATATCGTCAAACACCAACGAGTCCGTAAACTCCCCGCTGCCGATACGCGGCCTGTCAAACGGCCCCTTGTTAAAATTTCCCCCGTCCAGTTTTTGCAAAAATTCATCCACGTTGGCGGGCCATAAAATCGCGTGCAGATTTTGGTATTGTTGCAAGAAACAATACTCGCACTCAAAGCGGCACCCAAAACCCAAATTGATCAAATTATACCCGCACCCCGCCGAGCCGCAACTGCACGGACATGGTTTTAGAAAATCGTATTTTTCTTGGTGAATTAACAGCGTTTCGGTGCGGCGTGAAAAATCGGCACTGCCCACTTGGGTTTTCCCGTCGGTATCTTTAAACTCGGCATTGGGAAAAGCCGCCCGCACACGCGCGGCGAGTGGCGAATTTTTGACGGACGTTTCTATAAAAACGGTTTTCGGATAAAACGGCCTTGGGGTTAAATCTGCGCGTAATTTTTCGTCCGATTCCAGCTTAGGCAAGTAAAATTGTTTTTTATTTGCTGTTTTGAAATTCACGGGATAGCGGCGTTTGAGTAGCGCGGTTTTGACGCTTTCAAACGTATCATTTTTAGACGGAATTAAAATTTGTTGCGGCGGTAAATTTTCGCGCTTGGCAATTTCGTACACAAGCCGGGTAAGCTCGCGCAATTTGTTTACGCCCACTTTAGGCAGTACGGTTTTAACAAAATTTTCCAACTCGTTAATTTGCATCTTTCCCCTCTAAAAATAACATTTCTTGCGGCGTTAATTTTACGTGCAACGCCGCCGTATTTTGCCGCACTTGCTCTTCGTTCCGTGCCCCGAAAAGCACGTGCGATACGCCCGGTTGTTGCAACGCCCACGCCACGGCAACTGCCGCGGGAGTGGTATTTTTTTGACGGGCCGTTTCCCGCACGCGCGAAACAATTTTTTGTGCGTCGTCAAACGCAGTTCCGCGGTAACATTTATAAAAATAATTGCGCGCATCGGCCCGTCGCAAATTCGGCGCGGTTTTATATTTGCCGCTTAAAATGCCGCCGCACAACACGCCGTAGCCGATAAACCGCGCCCCGCACGCGCGGCACGCGTCCAGCACGTCCAATCCTTTTTGCGGGTGTAATAGTGAAAATTCGTTTTGCACGGAAAAAATTTTTGCCGCTTGCGTGCACGCGCGAATTTGCGCCGCCGACACATTACATAAACCGATGTAACGGATGAGCCCTTTTTCTTGCAACCGTGTTAAGGTGGCCACCGCGTCTGTCAGCAGTACTTTCGGGTCCGGGTAGTGGATTTGATACAAATCTAAATAGTCGGTTTTTAAACGTGTTAAGCTTTCCGCAAGTTGTTTGTAAATGGCTTGGGGGTGCAAATCGTGATCGGTCCAACTGCCGTTTTTAACAAGCCCGCATTTTCCGGCTAAAAAAACTTTTTCCCGTCGGCCCTGTAAGACGCGGCCCAAAAAGGTCTCGCTTTGACCGTTGCCGTACACGGGGGCGGTATCAATAAAATTTATTCCTTGTTCCAACGCCGATAATACCGCTTTTTGGGCCGCGGGTTCGTCCAATTCCCCCCAGTCATACCCGCCGCCAAACGGCCATGTGCCGAGCCCCAAGCAAGAAATTTTATCGTCGGAAAAATTTACCATTACCAAAATCCGTTTTCTGCCATAAAACAACTGTTTACGGCGTGAATGCCCGCAGCCGTGGCGGCCTGAAAAGCACTTTCCGAGCGTGCCCCGGGCTGAAACCAAATTTCGCGCACGCCGCCTTGGATACATTGTTCCACCGCACCGGACAAGGCAACAGGCGGCACAACCATAATAGCCACGTCCACGTTGGCTGGCACGTCTGCCAGACACGTCAAAAACGTATTTCCTTTAATATGTCCGCCCTTAGGGTTAATGCCGTACACGGTTAAGCCGTTAGCGGCTAAATCGGTTAAAATTTTGTAGCCGAACTTGGACGGATCTTCCGACGCGCCAAACACGGCTATTACTTTATCTTGGTAATTCATTATGCTTGCGGGAGTCCGCCCAAACCGCCCATGGCTTGTGCGGCCATGGCTTGCGTGTCGCGCACGGCTTTATTAAAAGCGTCTTTGATGTCTTTGGCCAGTTCTTCTTCAGAAAAATTTTTAGCCAGCGGATCAATGCGCACTTCTTTTACTTCCATAGACCCGTTCATGGTAATTTCCACCAAATGGCGCGGGCTGTCGGTTTTGATGACCATATTATCCAGCCGTTTTTTGAGTTCTTCCATTTGGCTTTTGAGCTTCCACAAATCTTTCAATTGTCCCAGTTTATCAAACATAATTTCCTCCTTATATGTATAAATTTTACCAATTTACAAGCCCGCTTGGCCCGGTTTTGACGTAGATACGCTATTAGGCCTCACGCCTGCCCCCGGCAAGAGATCGTTGCAAAATAACACGAAGTTCCCCCTTGCGAAAGATAACATCATACGCATACAGAGGTCCGAGGCCTTTTGCCTGCCCCCGGCAAGGGGGTTGACAAATCAAAAAAAAAAACGATAATAAAGGAACGCGAAAAAATATATAAGGAGAATTTTATGCAAAAAAATATAAATGTAGGTCAGGCTACGCCTGACAATGTTTCG
>NZ_CACVRB010000036.1:0-8278 GCF_902756455.1 Candidatus Avelusimicrobium caledoniensis
CCGCTATACGCTAGTAGCGTATAACAAAGCCGAGGCGGCTTGCCGGGTGGCAAGAACTTTTTGTCCGCCGCGATCATTTAAAAACAAAAGGGCGGACTTCCGATTAGTCTGTTCCAGCATCCTAACCAGAGCCGCCCCCCGCGCGCATAGACGCGCGGGAAAGCAGACCCTCCGTTTCCCCTGGAACAGTTGCCTTTTCAGGCAAATGGCCATTCTTCGTGGCATAGAAACAGATCCGTCTAAATCTATTTACAGTATAGCATTTCTGCCGTTTAAAACAAAACATCCCCGCTCAAATAGAGCGGGGATGTTCGTGCAAACTAAACTTATTTGCTTTGGGTAGCGGCGATTCCGCCGGTTAAGTCTTTCACGGCGGCTACGGCTCCGAGCACGTTGCTCGCTTCGTAAGGCATATAGATAATTTTGTTGTCTTTGCCTTCTGTCATGGCTTGCAACGCTTCAATGTATTTAAGCGAAATCATGTAGCTGGCCGGGTTGGTAGATTGCGCGACCGTGTTGGCTACGATTTTGACGGCTTCCGCTTCCGCTTGCGCTACTTTAATTTTGGCTTCCGCCACACCTTCGGCTTGTAAAATAGCGGCTTGTTTTTCACCTTCGGCTTTTTTAATTTCCGATTCGCGCACGGCTTCGGCCTTTAAGATTTGGGCCGTTTTCGTACCTTCGGCTTCGGTTACCATGGCACGGCGGTCGCGTTCGGCTTTCATTTGTTTTTCCATGGCTTCGCGGATAGCGGCCGGGGGGATAATGTCTTGCAGTTCTACGCGGTTGACTTTCACACCCCATTTATTGGATGCGTCATCCAAAATCACTTGCAGTTTGCTGTTGATGATTTCGCGCGAAGTTAAGGTCTGGTCCAGGTCCATTTCGCCGATGATGTTACGCAAGGTGGTTTGCGTTAATTTTTCAATAGCCGTTGGCAACGATTCTACTTTATAGGCGGCTTTTAAGGGGTCGGTAATTTGGAAATACAAAAGGGCGTTAATTTCAATGCCGACGTTATCTTTCGTAATTACGCTTTGGCGCGGAAAGTCATATACTGTTTCGCGCATATCAATGGTGTCGCGCCGTTCCATATACGGCACGGAGCGGGTGCGGCCTTGACCGTCCACATATTCGCGGCTGTTGCGCCATTCCATTTCGTGCGGCTCGTCCATTACGGGCACAATCCAGTTAATGCCCGGGTTGAGCAGTCTGCGGTATTTACCGAAACGCTCAATAATCACTACTTGCGCTTGTTTGACAATCACAAGCCCTTTGGCTACCAACACCACGACGAAAATGATGAAGGCCGCAATAAACATAAGTCCTAAACTTGTTACAGCTTCCATATACTCTCCTATTTTTTAGTTTTTACAAATTATTTAGCGCGCACGGTTAGTGTTACGCCGTCTAATTTTTCTACCACGCAGGTTGCTCCGGCGGGGATTGCTTGTGCGGCGGTGGCTTTCCAACTTTCGCCCGCTACTTTGACGCGTCCCGTTTGTTGGACCGGGTCAATGGCTATTTCCACGACGGCTTCTTGCCCGATGACGTCTTCCGCCGGGGTTTTGATGTGTTTGGCTCCGGTGTAAAAATGGCGTAAGGCCATCGGGCGGATACCCAGCCAACATACTACGGTAATACCCGTAAACGCAATGACTTGCCACCAAATGCCAAGCCCTAACCACGAGAACAAACCGGCTACTAAGGCCCCGATGCCTAAACACGTAAGCGAAAATTCCATGGTAAATAATTCGCCCACAAAACAGCAAATGGCCAAGATAAAATACAAGTAGTAAGACATAGTTGCTCCTTGTTAATTTTTAATAATTTCCAAATAATTGCGCAGATAAGAGAGGCGGCGCTCGTCGTGCACTTTATTAAGTACAAAAATCATATTGGCAATAAACCGCCGCACCGTCTGGCGCGAGGAAAGCGGCGCGGTGCACTGGGGCGTCCACGCCAGTTGGCGCGAAGCCAGATAAGCTTGGCAATCTTCTTGCGATAAAATTTTGCCGTTATCCAACGGGTCAATAAAGAAATCATGTTGCGTGCGGTCCTGCCAGTAGATTAAAACGCGTCCGGCCAAATCAATCAAATTTACGTCCAAGCCGTAGCGATTACCGATCAGCATATACAAACACGCCACGCACAAGCCCGAGCCCTGGCGTTTGCGCAAAAAGTGTGCAAACGAAATATCTTGGATTGCCAAATTGGCTTGCAATGCTTTGAATCCTAACGTCTCAAAAAAGTAATGCGCTAAAATGCGGGCAATATCTGTTTGGCCGTTGGCGTTTAGCAATGCCGGGCGTAAGGTGCGGGCCATATCGTCTACCGTTTGGGTAATTTCCGCACGCGCGGTGGCCGGGTTTTGAAATTTGGATAGGAGCATTAAACCTTCTTCCAAATCCGGGTTGATTTTGGAAGAAAAACGGGCAAATAAGTGCGTAAGTTCTTCCCAATAAATTTCTTCTAATGTACGTAAGACGGGTAAGGGGGCCGAGTCGGAAAATTCTTCGGCTAAGGCGGTTTGTACGCCGACGGGATCTTCTTTTAAAGCGGCGGCGATCTCACGCCGAAGCACCGCACCGTAGGTGGCTGTTTCGGTAGTCAAAAGTTTTAATAAAGCTTTTAACCGGCCGTTTTCCATACATATAGAATAGCAAATTCATCATAGATTTGCCAGGGTTATTTTTAGACGGGAAAAAATAAAAAAAGCCGGAGCGTTTTTGCTCCGGCTTTTGTAAGCGTGGATAAGCTTATTGTAAGTCTTTTTCGTTGGCGGTAATAGCCAAGACGACGCGGCGGTTAGCGGCGCGGCCTTCGGCAGTGGCGTTAGACGCTACCGGGTTGGCAGAACCGTAACCTACGTATTTAATGCTCAAGGTTTTAAGTCCGCTACCGAGCAAATAATCATACACGGCTTTCGCGCGTTCGGTGGAGAGTTTGTTGTTGATAGCATCAGAACCGGTAGAATCGGTATACCCTTGTACCACGATGCGGTTTTTCGGATATTTCTTTAAAACGCGGTTTAAGTCAGACAAGGTCTGCAAAGAGGCCGCGGATAATTCCGAGCTACCCGTGGAGAACAAAATATCGTTTTTCAGATATACTTGGATGCCGTTTTCGCCTTTGACGACGTCAGCAATAGCGGCGAGTTCTTTGGCTTGTTTATCGTAATAGTTGCCAAGGAGTCCGCCGGCAGTTGCTCCGGTAAGGCCGCCGATGATGGCACCCGTTCCGGCTTTGCCGCCCGTGCTGTGGGCAATCAAGGCACCGGCGCCAGCGCCAACGGCAGCTCCGCCGACAGCACCCCAAGCGGTTCTTTTACCGGGGGTGGTGCACGCAGCGAGTAAAGATACCGCTGCCATGAGTAGAACTAGTTTTTTCATGTGAAATATACTCCTTAATTAAGGTACTTATATTTTACTTTTTTCTGCTGAAAAAAGGTAGTTGATTTTTTGATAGGTTGTTTTTTCTGTTGGGTGTAGTCTGAGCTACATTATTTACCCCTACCCTCTCCCGCAAGGGGCGAGGGGAAAAAATATTGCCGTTGCCGTTGATCCGCCTGATAGCGAGCCGTTAAAAAGCGTTAAAACAGGTAAAAATTTTTCATGTTTGAACGAAGTGAGTTTGAAAAATTTTCCTGTTTTAACTGCTTTTTACTAGCGTAGGCGGCGGTCTTTTGCGAGCTTTTCTGCCGCCAGAAAAGCGGAGAGGGGCTTGACATCGTTTTTTTTTTTGCTACATTTTATTTAGTGATAAAAAGGAGGTTGTATGAAAAACAAACAAGCATTTACGCTGATTGAATTATTAGTTGTCGTTCTTATCATCGGCATACTCGCGGCGGTGGCGTTGCCGCAATATCAAAAAGCCGTATGGAAAAGCCGCAGTACCCAACTGTTTACATTGGTTAAATCGGTAGCGACGGCCCAAGAGTCATATTTCTTAGCCAACGGTAATTATGCCGGTTCGTTTGGAGAGTTAGATTTATCGTTTGATAATTTAACTCCGGCGGCAAGTTCCGATTTTAATTTGAGCGTTCAATCTACCGATGCGGTACGGAGTAATGATTGGTTTGAATTAGCACTTAATATAGGGTCAACTTTTTCTTTATCTACGGCGTTATTTAAAACAGGCCCGTATCGGGGCGCCGGGTTTTATTTTGTGGAGAGGCATTCTTATCCGTTAAGCAAGAAAATATATTGTGTGGAATTGATAGCCAGAGTTGAAACGGCCGGAAGTTTTTGTACGAAAGTTTGGGGGAGTCCGTCGTTGGCATATTCGGGAACTGCTGTCCGGTATTACGATTTGCCGTAAAAAATTCCCCGCTCTTATGAACGGGGAATTTTCTTACATGTGTCAAATCTCTTTGTGTAATACTTTAAGGGCGGCTTTTTCTTTGGCTACCGGCAGACACTCTTGCACGCGGTAATGCGTGTTACTCGTCAGTTTTTTGAGTTCTTCAATGTCTGCATCGGTAAGGACTTCTTTGTCGTAGGTGGTGCGAAACTCGTACTCCAGGCCGCTATTTCGGATAAGCTCCATAGAGCGCGTTAAAATTTCCGGGTTGAAGTCCACGCCGGTAATGAGATTATATTTGTCTAGCGGGGCTTTTAAGTCCATGGCTATATAGTCAACCAGTTTTTTTTCAATCAGTTCTGCCAGCATATCCGGGCGGGTACCGTTGGTATCCAGTTTAACTTTATAACCCAGTTTTTTGATTTTAGCCATGAACTCGGGCAGGTCGTCAAACAAAGTCGGCTCGCCGCCGGAAACAACAACGCCCTCCAAGGTACCTTGGCGGCGTTGTAAGAAAGACCAAATTTCCTCTTCGGGGGCGGGTTCGGTAAATAAATGCGGATACACTAACTCCGGGTTGTGGCAGTAGCGGCAACGGAAATTGCACCCTTGGGTAAAAATCACCGCCGCCGGCCGGCCCGGGAAGTCAATAAGCGTAAATTTAATAAGTCCGCCGAATTTCACCTTGCCGCGCCCCCTATGGAAAAGAAATTATTTGTCGCTGGCGCATTCGCAACCGCAAGAGCAATTGCAGTTGCTGACGTTCATGTTTTTGCGCATTTCAAATTCTTCTTTTTTGCCTTTGTTCCAGTTTTGTACCGGGCGCAGGTAGCCGACTACGCGGGAATATACTTCACATTTGGAACCATGGACGTCGTTCATTTCTTTTTTAAGTTCGGAAATCTTGTTTTCTACAGCTTGTTTTTCTTGTGCGGTCATAACTTTTCTCCTAGTTTATTTAGGGCCGGTTACCCGGGCCGTGGCGAGTCCGTGAAAACTCGCTTTTTTATTATGTATTTTTAGAGTTGCGGATGCAACTGCTTTTTTGGGTTACCCGGCAAGCCAAACTAACCCAAAAAAGGTATGTTACTTGCTGTAAAGTTGTTCTTCCAGCATTTTTACCTTACGGTCCAGCTCCTGCATGCGTTCGGCTTTACACTTGGGGCATTCAAAATGTTCGCCTTCAATGTAGCCGCACTTGGGGCAGACGCTAAACGTTGGGGTGATGGAGAAATACGGCAACGTGTATCTTTCACACACGGTGCGGATAAATTTCTTCATCGCTTCCAAATCTTTAATGCGCTCTCCGGTGAAAATATGTTGTACCGTACCGCCGGTGTATTTAGATTGGATCGTGCTTTGCAAGTCCAACATTTCAAATACGTCGTCGGTATAGTTAACCGGCAGTTGCGAGGAGTTGGTATAGAAAGGTTGGTGGCCTTGTTTATAGAGTTCCTCGTTGGCGCAGATGATATCGGGGTAACGTTCTTTATCTAATTTAGCCAAGCGGTACGAAGTACCTTCGGCCGGGGTGGCTTCCAAGTTATAGTTGTTCCCGGTTTCTTCTTGAAATTTGACTAACGTTTCGCGCATGAAAGTTAATACTTTCTCGGCAAATTTGCGGCCTTTTTCGGAGCCGATGTCCTCTCCGATAAGGTTGACAGACGCTTCGTTTAAGCCCACCAGACCGATGGTGGAGAAGTGGTTTTTCCAATATTCGTTGAAGCGTTGGCGCACGGAGCGCAAATAGAAACTCATGTACGGATAGAGGTTGCCTTTGGTAAAGCGTTCAATGACTTTGCGTTTGATTTCCAAACTCGTTTTGGCTACTTCCATGCGGTCTTTTAAGTTGGCGAAAAATTCCTTTTCGTTTTTGGACAAATACCCTAAGCGCGGCAAGTTAATCGTTACTACGCCGATAGAGCCCGTCAACGGAGCCGAGCCGAAAAGTCCGCCGCCGCGTTTGCGCAGTTCGCGGTTATCAATGCGCAGACGGCAGCACATAGAACGGGCATCTTCGGGGTTCATGTCCGAGTTAATAAAGTTGGCGAAATACGGGATACCGTACTTGGCGGTCATTTCCCACAGCGGGGTGAGTTTGGGGTTGTCCCAATCAAAATCGCGCGTGATATTATAGGTGGGAATCGGGAACGTAAACACACGGCCTTTGGCATCGCCCGCGAGCATGACTTCGCAGAATGCGCGGTTGAGCATATCCATTTCGTTTTGGAACTCGCCGTATGTTTTGTCTTGTAATTTACCGCCGATGATTACCGGTTGGTCCTTATAATAAGAAGGGACTGTAAGGTCTAAGGTTAAGTTGGTAAACGGTGTTTGGAAACCGACACGGGTCGGCACGTTGACGTTAAATAAAAATTCTTGCAACGCTTGTTTCACTTCATCATACGTTAATTTATCGTAGTAGATAAACGGAGCAAGCAGCGTATCAAAGTTGCTAAACGCTTGTGCGCCGGCCGATTCGCCTTGCAAGGTATAAAAGAAGTTGACCACTTGACCTAAAGCGGTGCGCAAGTGTTTGGCGGGTTTGCTTTCGGCTTTGCCGACAACGCCGGTAAAACCGCTTAAAAGTAAATCTTGCAAATCCCAACCGACGCAGTACGCGCCCAACAAACCTAAATCGTGCAAGTGAAAATCGCCTTCCGAGTGCATACGCTTGACGTTGGCCGGATAGATTTTATTAAGCCAGTATACTTTGCTGATTTCGGAAGAAATGTAGTTATTCAAACCTTGGAGCGAATAGCCCATGTTGCTGTTTTCGTTGACTTGCCAGTCAATTTGTTGCAAGTATTGGTCCACGAGGTCTACGTTAAATTTAGACGAAATTTCACGCATGCGGGCGTGTTGGTCGCGGTACAAAATATACGCTTTGGCGGTTTTGTGATAATTGGAAGTAAGCAGTACATCTTCCACAATATCTTGTACGTTTTCCACGTTAGGTACGTTGTCCGAATAAAGCTGTTGAATAATGTTAATAACGCGAATGGTTAATTTTTTAGCGGTTTCCGCATCAAATTCGCCGGTAGCTTCGGCGGCTTTGGCGATGGCCTTGGTAATTTTGCGCGAGTCAAAAGATTGAGTAGAACCGTCACGTTTGACGATGTGGGTAATCACTTCTGAGTTTTCCATAATTGTTAGTCCTAGGTAAAAATGTCCGCTGAAAAGTAGCGGCTCATAAAATTTTGGCAAAAACAAACCGAAAATGCAAATCTTCGTCTGAGAAATAGTTGCGGCGGGCCACGTAAAAAATTAGTTTCCGACGGGAAAAATCACTTTTTACAACACCAACACCGGGTATTTCGTTTTTTGCTTAATAGTAATTATTACTAATAATCGGCTGGCTGTCAACCGAATTTGTAATAACTGCGAAAAAATAAGCAAAAAATAGGAGGGGGACTTGACGCCTTGCGTGCAAACTGGTTTAATTTAAGAAATTAAACCGGGAGGGGAAAACATGAATTTATATCAAGGATGTGCCTTAACAGCCGTCGTAGCATTTGTGGTATTAGTGATATTTGCTATCCGCACGCTGATTCAAATTTTACACACCGCTCAAGCCATGGAATATTTGGCTGTTTCCGCGGCGGAAAAAGTGGATAAAACGCAAAGCACCTTTACGCTTTTGGACAATGTATCCACGTTTTTAAACTCCGGCGTGTTTAAAGTGGCCAAAATAAGTTTGGATGTGGTGCGGCACTTGCGCAAAGAGAAATAAAATCTGTTATTGTTGAACGGTGTTCGGTGGTACAAACGAAAATGTTTGTACCACCGTTTTTTTTGTGTTTTCCCGCCGGTCCCTCACAAAGCGACAATGCGAACACAGTGTGGCTCTAATTAAGTGGAAGTTGACTCCACGTTTGCCTGCCCCCGGCAAGGGCCTTTTCTGTATATATTTTTCTCTCGCTCGTCATCCCGCAGAGTTTCTATGCGGGATATAGCGAGAGAAAAAATAAAACTT
>NZ_CACVRB010000037.1:0-13602 GCF_902756455.1 Candidatus Avelusimicrobium caledoniensis
GGGAATGCCTAGTATTTTTAACAAGATAAATAATACGGCCCCGGCCGCGCTTACACAAAACGCAATAAATGCCAGCCCAAATAAAATATAAGACGCGTAATATAATGCGCTCGTAAACGTATTATAATGTCCGCGCGTGAACATGAGACCGGCTAATACAAACGCGGTGCATAAAACAGGCAGTAGGCCGGCGGGGCTAAATTTGCCGAGTGCGAGGAAAAAGGTCAGTAACCACAAACCCGTAGTGGCGAACATACTCCAAATAACGATAGTAGATAGTACGTAAAAAGCGGTCATAAAAAATCTCCCTTAAATTTCTATTGTAAGAAATTTAAGGGGAAAAGGGAAATGTAACCCTTTATACATTTGCTATGTCTAATTAGGGTAATGTATATTTACGTATGCCAGTAGTACCGTATAAACTGCCCTTAAATAATTTCTGGCAAAAATCACCCGGCTCTTTTTGAAAATCTGTTACATGCTCCCAACATGCAATCTTTCCTTTTTGTTCTGTTCCCATAGTAGGGCGATACAGAAATCCTGCCATTTGATAGGGGCCTGTTTCTCTAAACATGGTAATACTTCCCTTGTTATTAATCACATCGGCTAAATAAATTGTCCATTCTTGGTTAGTATGTGTGTCTCTGGCATCAGAAAATAATATAGTCCCGCCGCTGGTCCAACCCGAAGGTAAATCTATATCCAGTTCTTCAAATGTCAAGGCATATTCGCCATTTGCCATGTGATATGCTTCTTGGGCTTGGGCCAGTGATTTGAGCAAAGTTAATGCTTGCGTGGCGCGCGATTTTTCCACCGCTTTTTGATATTGCGGCAATGCCACCGCCGCCAAAATGCCGATGATAAGTACAACTACTAACAGTTCTATTAACGTAAATGCTTTTTTATTGTTCATGCTGTTTCTCCATTGGTTGTTTTTTGCGTCCCTTTATTATCGTTTTTTTTTTTGATTTGTCAACCCCCTTGCCGGGGGCAGGCACGCGGCCTCAAACCGCTGTGTGCTTTTGATGTTATCTTTTGCAAGGGGGGCTTCGTGTTATTCTGACACACCCCTTGCAAGACGTCCTCGCCGGACGGGCAAAGGGGAGGAGTGTACAAAGGAGAAAGGGGGAAATATGCGTGTAAAAAAGGTATAATATACTCACATTGTTTTTAATTAAAAAGAGAGGAAAAAATCAGTATGACAGTTCGTGTTCGTTTTGCCCCGTCTCCGACCGGGTTTTTACATATCGGAGGAGTGCGCACCGCATTATTTAACTATTTATTTGCCAAAAAAAACAAAGGCACATTTTTACTCCGTATTGAAGATACCGACGAGGAACGCTCTACCCAAGCATCCACCGATGCTATTTTTGAAGGGATGCAATGGATGAATTTATTGTGGGACGAAGGCCCCATGACAGACGGCACTTCTAAAGGCCCCGATGCGCCTTATTACCAAGCGCAACGCGCCGATATGGGTATTTACAAAAAATACATTGACCAGCTGCTCGCCGAAGGCAAAGCGTACAAATGCTATTGTACGGAAGAAGAATTGGAAGCCAACCGCCAAAAATGTTTAGCCGAACACCGCCCGCCGAAATATGACGGTAAATGCGCCCATTTGACCCCCGAACAACAAAAAGAATTGGAAGCCCAAGGCCGCAAATACGTTATCCGTTTCCGCATGCCGCAAGAGGGTGATGTGGAGTGGGATGACCTCATCCGCGGACACGTTAAATTTGCCAGTAAAGATTTGTATGATCTGGTTATCCAAAAAACAAGCGGATATCCTACCTACAACTTTGCCGTGGTGGTAGATGATCACTTAATGCGTATGACGCATGTGATCCGCGGGGATGATCATATCTCTAATACGCCCTCGCAAATTCAACTTTACCGCGCGCTGGGGTGGAAAGAGCCGATCTTTGCGCACCTCTCTATGATTCACGGGCCCGACGGCAAAAAATTATCCAAACGTCACGGTGCAACAAACGTTGTAGAGTTCCGTAATATGGGTTATTTGCCCGAGGCCTTGAAAAACTATTTGGCTTTGCTCGGTTGGGCGACCAGCGACTCGCAACAGCTTTTCGCACCCGGCGAGTTGGAAGAAAAGTTTGATATCTCCGGCTGTCAGCCCAGCCCGGCGGTAATGGACCCGGAAAAACTCAACTGGATGAACGGCGAGTATATCCGCGCTACGCCGATTGCGCGCCTTACCGATTTGGCGATGCCGTTTATTGAAAAAGCCGGTATTGACGTGTCCGGCGTGAGCCGCACGCAACTGGAAAGCATCGTTGCGTTGGAGCAAGAAAAATATAAACTATTAACGGAAATCCCGGATTTAATACGTTTCTTTTTTGAAGAGCCCGTTTTTGAACAAGACGCTTTAGAAAATGTATTTGGTAAGCCGGAAGCCAAAAAGGCCTTGGAACTGATGATTGAGGCCTATGGCAATCTGACCGAATTTACCGAAGCGAATTTGGAAACAACCGCCCGCGCCACCGCTAAAGCCAACGGCTTGAAAGCGGGTCAAATTTTCCACCCCGTGCGCGTAGCCGTTTCGGGCCGCACCCACGGACCGACGTTGTTTAAAATGTTGGAGTGTATGGGAAAAGAAAAAGTGCTGGCGCGTTTGAGAGCCGCGTTGGCGCATTGTTCCGTAAATGCATAATTTATGAAATATTGGCTTTTTGACGGAAATGACGTTGTCGGTCCTTTTACACTGGGCGAGATTGCCGCCCGGCCGGACTTTTCCGCCACGAGCTTAATTTGTGCCGAAGATGCCAGCGAAGATGCCGCCGGATGGCAGATGGCGTCGTTTTTTGAGGCGTTTCGTTTTAACCCCGTTACCGGGCGCGTGGACGGAGTTTTCCCGACGGAAAAACAAGCCGGAGCGGTGATGCCTGCGGCGGTGCGTGAATCTAAAATGCAAACATCGGCGGACGATTTGCCGCCTATGCAAGTGCGCCAAGCTACGCCCGAGCCACAACCCGCGGTCCAACCGGTTGCCCAACCACCCGCTACACAACAGCCGCCGGCTGATTTAATTACAGAATCTAATACCAACTGGGTCCCGCCGGAAAAAGTGGAAAAGACAATTCCTCCGGCTAAAAAAACCGTATCCCAAACACAACCCAAACAAACCGCGCAACCTGTACCGTCCCAAGGAACGAAAGTCAGACCGGAACAACCACCCGTTGCAAAAACTCCGGCTAAGCAACCCGCTGTACAAACGGACGTCCCGCAAACCGTTGCGCCCAAACCGCGCAAAAAGGAAGATTTTTCGTTTGTGCGTTTATCGCGCAGTAAACGGTTGCAAGCACCGCCTTCTCCGGTGGCACTTGCACAGGAAGATGTAGATTTAATTTTACCTCAAACGTCGCAAGAACAACCGGTACAAGAACAACCGCAAGAGCCGTTACCGCAAGAAAATCAATCTACCCAGGTACCGCCGGAAAATCAGCCGGAAACAAAAACAGAAGAACTGCCCGAGCCGGAAACGGAAATTGTTTCCACGTGTACGTTGCCGATTGTCAATGAAATTTTAACGCAAAGCGATTTGCCCAAATTGCCGGAGGGGAATTTCCCGTCCGTGCCGTTGCCCGCCGAGCCGCAATTTGAGTTAAAAGAGGCCCTGCCCGACGGGGATAATACCCCTGTCGCTCAAGCCATAGAGCCGGCCCCGCAACCGTCGCCGGAGTTAACACCCGAGCCCGAGGCAACTTATACCGCCCCGCAACGTCCCAGTACGGAAACGGTAAACGAATTGGAACAGGAATTAGTGCCGCAAAACCAAGTGGAAGATTTAATGTCGGAACAGGAATTTTTGGAAAAACCCACCCGGAAAAAAGCGCATATCGTTTTGTGCCTTCTGTTGTTAGCCGCGCTGGCCAGTGCCGGTTGGTTTTTCGGTATGCCGTATTTGCGGGCGTTTATGGCGTCTCATACGCAAGTTCAGCCCGAGGTGGAACAGCCCGTTGCCCCGGCGGTAGAACAGCCCCCGGTAGAGGAGCCGGCCCCTCCCGCCCCGCAACCTGCCTTGCAGCCCGCACCTAAACCTGTTACCGCGGCAGATAAAGCATTATCTGCCGTGCAAAACTACCAGTTATCCGGCAATAAAGGAACGGTAGCTTCGTATTTTGACCGCATTTATGCTTCGCATTTACAACAAGGATATACCGCTAACTGGTCGGTTGAACCTTTGCATAAAAATATATATATTGTAAAATACAGATTGACGAAAACGCGTACGGAGCCGATTGTGTATGTTTTCCAAGCGGACGGCGCACGTGAAAAATTGACGGGCGCACTCAATAATGTGGCCTTAGATTTAATAGGACGAATTTAGTTTTTAATCTCTCAAAAGTGAGGTTGTTATGGCAGAACAAGCAGCGCAAGAATTACCGCAAGCCACCATGGATGACTTGTTTAAACTGATGAAAGCAAAAAATGCTTCCGATATTCACATTACCGTCGGCGTGCCACCGGTACTGCGTATCCAAGGGCGGCTCTATCAAACCCCTTTCCAGCCGCTTACTAAAGAAAGCGCACAGGTGCTTGTCTATTCTATTTTAAATGACGACCAACGCCAAACCTTTGAAGATACGTTAGAGTTGGACTGCTCTATCGGGTTAAAATCATTAGGGCGTCTGCGTGTAAACGTATACAAACAACGCGGTTGCGTAGCGGCGGCGTTACGTTCCATTCCTAACGAATTTAAATCGTTTGAAGAATTAAATTTGCCGCCCGTGGTGTATAACATCATGAAACTCAACAAAGGGCTTGTCCTCGTAACCGGGGCGACCGGGTCCGGTAAATCTACGTCTTTGGCCAGTATGATTAACTACCTCAACATGAACGAAAGTAACCACATCATGACGGTAGAAGACCCGATTGAGTTCGTCCACCAACACAAACGCAGTATTGTCAATCAGCGTGAAGTAGGCGCTGATACCAAATCGTTCGCGGCGGCTTTAAAACACTTCCTGCGCGAAGACCCGGATATTATTCTGGTGGGGGAGCTCCGCGACATTGAAACCATGGAAGCGTGTTTGACGTTAGCGGAAACGGGGCACTTAGTGTTTGCCACCTTGCACACCAACGACGCCGTGCAGTCTATCAACCGTATTATTGACGTGTTCCCGCCCAACCAACAGCCGCAGATCCGCACGCAGTTGTCGTTCGTGTTGGAGGCGATTATTTCCCAACAGCTCATTCCTACGCTTACCGGCGGCCGCGCCATGGCGGCGGAAGTGTTACTGGCCAACTCGGCCGTGCGCAGCTTGATCCGCGACGGAAAAGCCGAGCAGATTGTATCTACCATGCAAACTAACGTGGGTATGGGTATGATCACCATGAACCAAGCATTGGGCGATCTGTATATCCAAAAGAAAATCAGCTACCAAGAAGCGTTGTCCCACACGGGCGATACGTCCGGCTTAAAGACGTATTTGCAACAGAAATTGGGCACAGCTAACTTTAAGTAAACGCTACAATACACCCTATAAACCGCAAGGGCTCTTTAAGGAGCCCTTGTTTTTTTGTCGGATTTACATCCGACCTACATTAAAGTTTGTTGTTTAAATCCGCCCCTTTAGCACCGTTTACAAAAAGCGCCAAATCGGAGAAGAAAATTTATATGTTTGAGCGAAGCGAGTTTATAAATTTTCCCGATTTGTCTGCACATCAAAATCAAAAGGAGTAGTGTGTATGGAAAAGGAACGATGTTTGTTGGGTTATTTAAAAGAAAATAAAAATAAATGTCATTCCAAACTTGATTTGGAATCTCACCGCTTTCTAAAACGACAACAAGGTGAGATCCTGAATCAAGTTCAGGATGACGTCTTTTTTTATAATAACGCGTTTACGCTTATTGAATTATTAGTTGTTGTTCTCATTATCGGCATATTGGCCGCAGTCGCGCTCCCGCAATATCAAAAAGCGGTATACCGTACCAAATATAATGCGCTAAAACCGTTAGTTAAATCTATTGCTACCGCCGGGCGGACCTATTATCTAGCCAATGGGAAATATCCGAATAATTTTGATGAATTGGATATTGATACACCGGAATTTAAAGAAGAACGTAGAGGTGATAACGAACAAAACTCTACCCGAATTTTTGATTGGGGACGCTGTAATATATATGCCGCTGGATTTGTTGCTTGTTCTAATGATGATATTGGTATGCGTTACATAGAATATATTACTGAAAGTGGTAGCCGCCATTGTGTGGCTTATAGTGAGGAGGGGTCGTTGCAAAATAAAATATGCCAACAAGAAACACAACGAAATTCTCCCTCGTCTACAAGTACAGATAGTTCCGGTACTCCGGCTGTTAGGTGGGCCTATTAGACATTCATCACTTTAATGAATAATTGTGTTTGAAAAAAATCCCGCGCCGGTAACGCGGGATTTTTTATCTTTTTTGTCAGTAAAAACTTTTCCTTGACATCGTTTTTTTTTTTGCTACATTTTATTTAGTGATAAAAAGGAGGTTGTATGAAAAACAAGCAAGCATTTACGCTAATTGAATTATTAGTGGTAGTTTTAATTATCGGCATATTGGCGGCGGTGGCGTTGCCGCAATATCAAAGGGCGGTAGAAAAATCACGAGCGACACAGGCCCTTACTTTTTTAAAATCATTGGCTCAGGCGCAAGAAACGTATTATTTAGCCAACGGAACGTATGCTACTTCTTTTGATGAATTATCCATAGATATTCCTTGGACCGGAACTACTAAGTGGTATACTGGTACGGCAACGGCTTCTGATACTCGTTCCAATTCAGAATGGTCTTGTCAGCTAGTATCTTCGGAAACGAGTACTACCATCATGATGGGCCGCTTGACCGGTAAGTACGCGGGAGCGGGATTTGCGGTTGTACTGGTGCATAATGATATACCGAAACAAGAAATTTCGTGTGTGGAGCGTGCTGATAGCGGAATAATTTATCAAGGAGAGGAAGGCAGTTTTTGCCAACAAGTCATGAAGGGAACTCTTACTTACAGCGCAACTACACGGTACTATTCGCTTCCGTAAAAAACCCCCGGTGCTCGCCGCACGGGCGAGAGCGGGGGTTTTTGTCAGTAACTTCAACAACTACTCGTTATAATCTTTTAACATCTTCGTACGGCTCGGGTGGCGCAGTTTGCGAATGGCCTTGGCTTCAATTTGGCGCACACGCTCGCGCGTGACGTTAAACATTTTGCCTACTTCTTCTAACGTGCGCGGATAGCCCGAATCAATTCCAAAGCGCAAGCTGATAATTTTAGATTCCCGTTCCGACAAGGTCGCCAGTACGTCGGCTACTTCCTGTTTGCGCAGGAAATCGGCCGCGGCGATTGTTGGATCCGGCCCGTTCTTATCTTCAATAAAGTCCTCTAAGTTAGAGTCTTCATCTTCGCCGATAGGCGTAGAAAGCGAAATCGGGTCTTGCATGATTTTCAATACGCTTTTGACCTTTTCCATAGACAAACGCAACGTCTTTGCGTAATCTTCCAAGGTGGGCTCGCGTCCGTGTTCTTGGCGGAATTTGTTAGTTACTTTGGTCAATTTGGAAACTAACTCTTTCATGTGCACCGGGATGCGGATGGTATTGGCTTGGTCGGCAATGGCGCGGTTGATGCTTTGGCGGATCCACCACGTGGCATACGTGGAAAATTTAAACCCGCGTTTATATTCAAATTTTTCTACCGCTTTCATGAGTCCCAGCCCGCCCTCTTGGATGAGGTCGGACAATTCCAAATTGGAATTGACGTGCTTTTTGGCAATAGATACTACCAAGCGCAAGTTGGCTTTGATGAGTTTTAGCTTGTCTTGTAAAATCATGTCTTCAAAGAAAACAATGCGGTCGTTAAACGCAATAAATTCTTTTTCGCTCATCGGTAGCATATCTACCATTTGATTGTGTCGGCGGCGGACGTCTTCAATGTTAGTCAGTGCGCGGTCCAATTCTTCAAAGGTAAATTTCGTTTTCTTTTTAAATTCTTTTTCCGTAATTTTTTTATTCTTAAAACCGTTGACCAGTTTTTTAATCTCGCTATACGGGCCGAAATACTCGTCAAAGCGTTTCATGTCGTTAGATGTTTCGTTTAAGCGGTCGGCCAAGTTTTTGATTTTGTTAGTCAAGCGTTTGATTTTGTTTTGGTTTAAATTGAGTTTGGTAATACACGCCACCACTTCTTTTTGTTTGGCTTCCACTTTTTCAATGGCGTTGTTGCGGCGTTTTTCGGAAAGGTTACCTTCGCGAATTTCCTTCATCAGTTTGGTAATTTCCTGCTCGCGTTTTCCGATAAAAGCCGCCGCGTCTTTGAGTTTGCGGCGCATGTTGGAAAGTTCGCGGTTGGTGCGTTTGCCGCGGGGCATGAGCTCTTTGGTGGTCATCTCTTCTTGGTCCACGAGTTCTTCCCAGTTGCAAATTTCGCGCATGGTAATAGGCGATTCTAACACGAGTTTGCGCAGTTCTTTTTCGCGTTCGCGGATGTTACGCGCAAGGGTGATTTCTTCGTCACGCGTTAAAAGCGGTACGCGGCCCATTTCGGATAAGTACATGCGGATAGAGTTGGAAATGTCCGGCATGGACGAAGAGGACCAATCTTCGCTGAGGGCTTCTTTTTCCGAGGGGGTGGGTTTAAATTTCTTTTGTTCAACAACTTGGATGCCCAAGTCGTCAATGGTGTCCATTACGCCGTCCACATCTTCGGCACTCATATCGGCTTGCGCCATGGAGCGGTTTAAATCTTCCAGTGCCACAAAACCGCTTTCTTTCCCTTCCTGTAATAAATTTTTTAACGATTTATTTCCCGTTGCCATAATTTCCCTCAATTACTTTTTTAATTTCGTTTGTAACGACATATATTCTTTGAAAAGCTCCGGCGGTACATTCCCTGCCCCAAGGGCTTTCATTTGGCGTTGTACATCTTTAAGCCGCTTTTGCACGCCGTTTTGTTTCACGCGGGCCGCGCAGGCGGCCACATCACGTTGCGGCTGAAAATCAACAGGGGCTTGCGTCAAGGCCAGTTTAATAACTTCACTCGCTAAAGACGGCACAGCCGCCGATACTTTATCTACGAGCATTTGGCCCGCAAGACCTTCTTGCGCGCTTTGGCACACCGCTTGAAACAGTTGCCAAGCTCCTGCCGATGAAAAATCGGTCTGGGTCAGTTCGCTACACAACGTCGCCTGTTGCGGTTCGCGTAGCAAATACGAGATCAATTCCTCTTCTGCCGCATTGGCGGGTGCTTGCGTGGCCGCTTGCAAGGTGGCGGCGGGTTTACCGATTTTTTGTAAACCCGGTTTGCGCATGCGCGCGAGCACTAACTGCTCATCTACGCCGATATGCTCGGCTACATATTTGGCCCACTCCCGCCGCACAATAGCGTCCGGCTGTTGGGCAATGGCTTCTGCCAAATCGGTAACGATATGTGTTTTGTCTTGCGCGCTGAGCGGCATAGACACACCGTTTAAACGCAACCGCGTATGAAACGCAATAAAATCTTCGGCTTTATCTAAAATTTGCTCAAACGATTCTTTGCCGTATTTGGCTACATATTCGTCCGGGTCTAAGCCGCCCGGCAGCGTGGCGATTTTAACAAATAGCCCATGGCTAATAAGCACCAACGACCCGCGCAACGCCGCCTTAATACCCGCTTCGTCCGGGTCAAAAAGGATAATGACGTTTTCCGTATAGCGTTTTAAAAGCCGCGCGTGTTCCTCGGTCAAGCTCGTTCCCAACGGAGCTACGGTATAATCAATACCCGCTTGGTGGCAACCGATTACGTCCATATATCCTTCCAACAGTACGGCGCGGTCCGCTTTACGTATGGCGGGGCCTGCAAAATTCAGCCCATACAAAACATGCGACTTGGTAAATAAAACCGTCTCGGGCGAGTTTAGATATTTGGGCTCGCCTTGCCCCAAAATGCGTCCGCCAAAACCCACCGTGTCGCCGCGTTGGTTGATGATCGGAAACATGAGGCGGTTTCTGAAATAGTCCCGCATACCAAAGTCGGTCCGGAGGCACAGCCCGGCTTCTTTCAAATCGTTTTCGCTGTATCCGGCTGCTTTGGCCGCGCGCGCTAAGGCGGTAGCGTCGTTAAATGCGAGCCCCAACTCAAACTTGACGCACGTTTCTTTGGTTAAATTGCGCTCTTTTACATACGCGCGCGCGTGAGTTCCTTCCGCCGATAGTAAATTTTTATGATAGAACGATCTGGCAAAGTCTAACGCTTTGCGGGCCGACGAGCGGCGTTGTTCTTCGGCAGAGAACTCGGCGCGTTGCGGTTTATACTCTACCCCGGCCCGTTCGGCCAGTTTTTCAAGTGCCTCGTTAAACGAGAGGTTTTCCATCTTCATTAAAAATTCAAAGATGTCTCCGCCCGCCTGACAGCCGAAACAATAAAACAACCCTTTCTCGCTACTGCACGTAAACGAGGGGGTTTTTTCGTGATGAAACGGACAACACGCCTTGTAGGTTTTCCCCGCGCGTTTTAAATTGGGCACGTATTGGCGGATAAACTCTACAATGTCTAAACGGTCTTTGATTTGTTCAATGACACTATTACTTATCACAGCTAAGGTCCGTTTTGGCTACAAGTTTTTAGCTCCGACTAGAGCAAACAAGGCAATAGCCCGACCCGAATCGGACTATTGCCTGCTATGCAGTACAACTTAAAAACGTCTGCGTTTGGTACGTCTGGCGCGGCGTTGGGCTTCCTGCGATTTGATTTTGCGTTTCACGCTCGGAGGCATATACGTTTCGCGTCTTTTAATTTCGCGCAAGATGCCGTTTTTTTCACATTCGCGTTTGAAGCGTTTGAGCGCTTCTTCCAAGTGTTCGGCGTCTCTGACTTTTACGAAAACCATTACGTTTTTCACCACCTTCTACGGCTAGTAGGTTAAAATAAAATTGTTCCTATATATTATAGCTTATTTTTAGCCGGCCGGCCACAAAAACCGCCGCCCCGCCATTAAATGAAAGTGCAAATGATCCACACTTTGCCCGGCCCCTTTGCCGTTATTAGTTACCAAGCGGAAATCTTTGAGGTCAAATTGCTTGGCTAATTTTTGGGCCACGAGCAAGATTTTGCCTAAAAGCAGGGCATCTTTTTCGTCCGCTTCCGACAAGCGCGCAATATGTTTGCGCGGGATAATCAACAGATGCGTCGGCGCTTGCGGGTTTAAATCTTTAAACGCCACCACGTCGTCATCTTCATAAATCAGTTGGCTTTTTACGGAGCCGTCTGCAATGCCGCAAAATATACAATTCATAAAGTTATTATAGCAAAAGAGGGGGACGTTACCGGTAAAATTTTCGGAACGATTTGAGCCCTTCGCGAAGTGTTGCGTTGTCGGGCGCGGTTTCCAAGGGGTGTAACGTATTATCGTACCTGCTCAGCCCGCCGAATTTATCAAATAACGTAATAGCATCGCCGACGCGCACGACGCGCTCGGTATGTCCGGCAAATACGGTAAAGGGGCGTGCGGACGTATCAAATAAGTGGGTGCCCAGTGTGTAATCGGCGGCGGGATTTGTACAACCGAAAACCGCTTGCAGTAACGTTGGCGCAATATCGTGGTGCGAGGTGCGGTGCGACAGCGTGGCCTTACCCGGCACGGACGGGTCGTATACGATCAGCGGGACTTTTGTTTGGTAATCGGTAAAATTACCGTTGTGACCCCAGTAATTTTGGTGCGAATCGTTGAGTTCTTGCCCGTGGTCCGCGCTGATAACAACAATCGTATTTTTCAAAAGTCCGCGGTGTTGCAGATCATTTAACAACTCAGCAATTAAACCGTCGGTAAAATAGACCGCATTTTTGTATTGGTTGAAATACGGAGTCGGGTCGGTATTATTGGTAAAGAGTAAATAGTTGATTTCTTTGGCCGGGGTGAATTTTTTGGCTTGCGGCGGATAGTCGTAAGCATGCGGAGCATCTAAGAAAATAAATCCGAAGAAAGGCCGTTTCGTGTCGCGGGTTTGTAAAAATGTTTCAAAGTCGCGCACGGCGTTTTGGTCGCGCTCCCACGACGAGTTCCCGGCCGAGCCGATACGCAAGTTCGGCACGGTGGAAAAGATATTGCGGTGAAAGGCCGGGCTGGTAATTTGGCTGCTTGCAAAAATGGCGGGTTCATAGCCCTGCTCCAACGCGTGGCTGATCAGCACCGGCGGCAAATGTTGGGTAGTCATGTCGTCCCAATAGGAGTGCGGCAGTCCGTAAAAGAACGAAAATACACCGCCCATGGTGGAGTTGCCGCCTGATAAATGATTGGTAAAAACATGCATGCCGGGTTGTTGGCTCCACGCAGATAGTTGCGGCATGATTTGCGGGGTGAGCATGTCGCCGCGCCACGCATCTACTAAGATAATGAGGATATTTTTAGCGGGTTTTTCTGCCGTGCACGAAAGCGGTGCAAGCGGATACGCAAGTGAGCCGGTTTTGGGGATAAAATACGGGTCTTGGCGGGGGGTAAAGCCCCATTTGGTCAGACGGCGGTTGAGGGATACCGGGTAAGCAAGCGGTAATACTTGCTGTTGGGCCATGATAGACGGCACCATGTAAAATTTTCCCCACGCATACAGCCCGTTATAAAGCAGAAAACAAATCAGCCAAGTTGCCAAAAAAATAGTAGCCGTGCGCCGGGATAACGGGTAGCGTTTAGCCACCCATACCAGGGCGGTCTGCGCTAAGATGATAAGTAACATGATCGCCCCGCTCATCAGCCACATGCCGGTAGAAAATACGAAAATTTCCCGTCCGGCCGAGCCGAAAAACATACTTAGTAACGATAACCCGATGTGGAAACGATATTGCGAAAAAACTACAAAATCGGCCACCAGAAAAAACGATCCTATAATGCCGCCCACCCACAAAATAATTTGCTTTATGCGTGGGCCGATAAGCCCCGCCAGCGTGCCCAGTAACCCTAAAATAAGCGCAAAAAAAGTGATGTGCCCTACAATAAATACAACAGTAAAACAAAGGCCCCATGCGTCTGTATAAAAACCATTAACGAGGAAAAGCCCCAACGCAGCTACGTACCAAAGCAATGCTTGCAGTAAACAAAATGTGAGGGTATGTCGCAGGGTCATATATATATTATACCTTATCATGTCGGGTGACACCTGAGCTACACACCCCTCACTCGGTCTGCGGCCACTCTCAGGCATAGCCTGACCTACTATAATTTTAGCGTAAGAAAAAGTCGGACGGGATTTTGCTATGGGAAATTTTTAATAAATTTTCCAAATGAGTTAAAAAATCTCGGTAAGAATCTAAAATCTGAAACGTAGTGGCTAATGCTTCTGCTTCCAAGGGGGAAATTTCATTTGCGCGTACGACTTGCGAACGTATCAGCCGGGCGCGTTCTTTAAGCGTTTGCAGTAAAAACAACAATAGTTGTTGATTTTCGGTAAGGGCGGCTTGTTTGGTTTTGCGGGTGCGTGGCATAATTTCTCCTTACCGCCCATAAAAAAAGGGCGGACTTTCATTAGGTGCTCGAACCTTCCTAACGAAGCCGCCCCGCTATACGCTAGTAGCGTATAACAAAGCCGAGGCGGCTTGCCGGGTGGCAAGAACTTTTTGTCCGCCGCGATCATTT
>NZ_CACVRB010000038.1:0-5731 GCF_902756455.1 Candidatus Avelusimicrobium caledoniensis
CAAAAAAAAAAACGATAATAAAGGGACGCAAAAAACAATAAATAAATGTCATTCCAAACCGCGGCCTTTACCACTTGTCCGCGCCCCGCAAGGTCGTAATGCGGGGTCTGATGATAGTGATTTGGAATCTCACCTCTTTCTAAAACAACCATAAGGTGAGATCCTTAAGTCAGTTCAGGATGACAATAGTATTAAGGAGCAAACAATATGAATAACCAAAAAGCATTTACGTTAATAGAACTTTTAGTCGTGGTGTTAATCATCGGCATTTTGGCGGCGGTGGCGTTGCCGCAGTATCAAAAAGCCGTAGAAAAAGCGCGGTTTACCCAAGCAATCACCGTAGGAAATGCACTGTGGCAATCGGCCCAGCGGTATATGCTTGCCAACGGAGAACCCCCCTCCACTTTGGACGAACTAGATATTGACGTTCCCGGTACGCTAAATACGAACGGAGATAAAATTTCATTAACCGGGAAATATACATGTCAGTTGTCGATAGGTGGAAATAATGGCATATTTAAACAAATTCAATGCCAAGTCTACAATTTACCCATTATCTATCGAGCCGTTTATGCGCCACAAGATTCCATAAGCAGGATGTGCCAAGTTCCCGAAGAGGATGACAAAGCCAATAAACTGTGTATAGCCGTGGGCGGTACTTTCTACAAATCTAACGGCACTGGGTATAATTTATATAATCTTTAATATCCATAATAAAAACTCCCGTTTCTGTATAGAAACGGGAGTCCTTTATAAACTGCTCTTTTTTATTTCAGCAAGTTTGTTAAGCTAAACGATTTCACTTCCTCTTGCATTTTGGCAATCACGTCGGCCACTTTCATGGGTTGCGTGTTGGTGCCGTCTTTGAGGCGCAAGGTAAGCGTGCCGTTTTCCATTTCGTTCTTACCGATAATCGCCGTGTACGGGATGCGTTGCATATGTGCCTCACGAATTTTTAGACCCAGTTTTTCCGGGCGTACGTCCAGTTCCGGGCGGAGTCCGGCTTCGCGCATTTGCGCGGCCACTTCTTTGGCAAACGGAATTTGCTCGTCGGTAAGCGTCAAGATTTTCACTTGCACGGGTGCGAGCCACAACGGGAACCAACCCGCAAAGTGCTCAATGATGACTCCCGTAAAACGCTCAATACTGCCGAACATCGCGCGGTGCACCATAATCGGGCGTTGTCGTCCTTCGGGCGCGACATATTCCAAGTCAAACCGTTCTGGTAAATTGAAATCAAACTGAATCGTGGACAACTGCCACAACCGACCGATAGCGTCCATCACTTTGATATCAATTTTCGGCCCGTAGAAAGCGGCTTCCCCGGCGTGGGTGGTGTAGGGGATGTTACTTTCTTCCAACACTTTTTTAAGGGCATTTTCGGCGCGTTCCCACTCTTTTACGTCGCCGGTAAAATGTTCCGGGTGTTCCGGGTCGCGCGTGGAAAGTTCCACGGCGTATTTTTCAAAGCCGAACGTCTTAAAAATATGTTTGGCATATTCAAAGGCCTGTTTGACTTCGCTTTCCACTTGTTCGGGCATGCAGAAAATGTGCGCATCGTCTTGTGTAAAACCGCGCACCCGCATCAAGCCGTGTAATGCGCCGGAACGCTCATAACGGTACACCGTGCCGAGTTCGCTTAGACGCAACGGCAAGTCGCGGTAACTGCGCAGGTGGGTTTTGTAAATTTCCACGTGGAAGGGGCAGTTCATGGGTTTAATTTGGTATTTTTCCTCGTCAATTTCCATGGGCTTAAACATGCTGTCCGAATAAAACCCGGCGTGTCCGCTGATTTCAAATAAGTGATAGCGCGCAATATGCGGGCTAACTACCAAATCGTATCCGCGTTTTAAGTTCTGGTCTTTGATCCAATCTTCCAAAATTTTGCGCAGCATACCGCCTTTGGGATGCATCAAAATAAGCCCCGGGCCAATGTTGTCGTTAATGCTAAACAAGTCAAGTTCCGGCCCCAATTTGCGGTGGTCGCGTTTGGCGGCTTCTTCTTGTTGTTTGACGTAAGCATTTAGTTCATCTTTCGTGTTAAAGCACAAGCCGTAAATGCGTTGTAACATCGGGCGTTTTTCGTCGCCGCGCCAATACGCACCGGCAATGGTAGTTAATTTGAAACTGTTGACTTTGCCCGTGTGTTCCACGTGCGGGCCGCGGCAAAGGTCGGCATAGTCGCCGTTGATATAAACGGTAATGTTGCCGTCTTCCAATTCTTCCAATAACTCTAATTTATACGTTTCGCCGCGTTTGGTGAAAAAATCTTTGGCCTCGGCCTTGCTCATCTCTTTGCGCTCAAAAGGTTGTCGCGCTTTGATGATTTCTTTCATTTTCGTTTCAATGGTTTTTAAATCTTCCGGCGTGAATTGCTTGGGGCAATCAAAATCGTAATAAAAACCATTTTCAATGGCCGGCCCGATACCGAGTTTCGTACCGGGGAATAATTGTTGCACCGCTTGCGCCATAATGTGCGCGCACGAGTGCCGTTTTACTTCCAGTTCGTTGTTTTCCATGTGATTTACGCTACGTGCCTGCCGGCCACCAAGACCGGGCCAGACAACGAAGGTCCTTGAGTAAGATATATCTATTATACTAAATATATCGGCGCACATCCGACCCGCAAACGACGTTTTTAGCAAGATAACCCCCCCGTAATTTTGACAAGTAAAAATTTTGCTTGACAAATCAAAAAAAAAAACGATAATAAAGTGTCAATAAAAAATAATAAAGGAGATTTTATGAAAAGCACACAAGCATTTACACTCATAGAATTATTAGTCGTCGTTCTTATTATCGGTATACTGGCGGCGGTAGCCCTGCCGCAATATCAAAAAGCCGTGGAAAAAGCAAAAGCCACGCAAGCCCTCACGTTACTAAAATCTGTTTCACAGGCGGGCTCGGAATATTATTTAGCCAACGGCGGCCCGTTTACCACGTTTGATGAATTAAGTGTAGAAATCCCGTGGACGGGAAATGAACAGTGGAACAATAGCTATAAAATTAAAGACACCCGTTCCAACGGGGAATGGTCTTTACAATGGTATCAAGAAAAGCAATCTACTACCACCGGCACGCTTTATATCGGCAGACTCAACGGCAAATATAAAGGGGCCGGTTTTTTGACCATTTTGGTACCCACAAACTCCCAATACGGAAAAATCTATTGTGCAGAACGTACGGGAATCGGCGTTACATTTGAAGAACCGGCCGGCAGTTATTGCGAAAAAATAATGAAAGGAACGCTAACCCCTTTAGATAATTTTAGCAGTGTGCGGACATACGCCTTACCGTAACAGCATGACACCTAACACGCATAGGACAAAAAATCTATAATATAAGTATGCAACGATTTTTTGCTCCGTTCAAAACTCAGTGGAAACTCTTACTTATCTTATCCGTCCCGGCGGTACTGCTGGGTTTATTCGGGCTGTACCAAGTCGGACGGTTTAACTTTGCCAATGCCGTTTCGCTCACGCTTATTAAAGGGTTGTGTGAGTTTTGTTTTTTGGGTTTTTGTTTAGCCGTTTTGAATTTACTTCGCATTAAAAACAAATGGGTGTTATCCGTTATCGGTTTCTTGTACTACTTTGCCATGACGGCCGATTTTGTGTTGCTCGTTTATTTCCGCGAGCGGTTTGGCGCGAAGTATTTGGATACCGTGCAAGGCGGCGATTATAACTTTATGACCGATTGGCGGTTGCTGACGTATTTTGCGCTTTTATTTTTATTCTGCGCGTTTGTGTTCCGCCGCTTTTTTACCGCTACTCCCGCCAAAGAAACGCTACGCCGCGCGGCGGTGTGTTTAGCCGGGTTTTTACTGCTAATGACGTGGAGCCCGCTAAAATTATTACCCGCGCCGGACGATTTTTACACTACTTATTTACTTCCCCCCTCACTCGTTTACACGTACCAAACCTTGCGCGCAAAAACACCTCCGGCGCGCTTTACCTTAGATGAACACACCGCCGCGCTGGCGCGTGAGTACAACATTTTTTCCGCTAAAAATACAGGCGTCGGAAAAGATTACAAACGGGTGATTTTAATTGCGTCCGAATCTTTATCCAATAAATACATGCACCATTTTAACCCGAATATCCCCGCCGAGGCGAGCGCGCCTTTAGACAACTTGTATGAGAATTACCCCTCGGCCTCATTGCGCCACGTTTCGCTTTCCACGTTATACGGCCTGACGGTTATTTTTACGTCGCACCCGTTTGTGCGCGAAGTGGTGGAAAACGAGTATCCCGTTTCGTTTGTGAAGATATTAAAAGAACACGGATTTCACACGGCCTTTTTGCGCGGCGCGAACGAAACGTACATGAGCGAAAACATTTTATTTCAGCAAGCCGGGTTTGAGAAAGTTATCGGCGCGACGTATTTTCAAACGCGCAAGGACTACGCGCCGTACGTAAATTGGTGGGGGTTATTGGACCGCAAACTTTTTGACTATGCACTTGAATATTTGGGCGAACATAAAAACGAGCCGACCTTTATTACGGTACTGACGGTGGACTCGCACGTGCCTTTAGGGCGGCTTAATTATTTAGACGAAAAATATACCGAAATTGACCATAAAGATTATCAAACGCCCACCTTGCCGCGTGCGTTTGCGCGCTTCGGGCAAGACGTGGAACGGTTTTTAAACGGCCTAAAAGAGCGCGGCTTGTGGGACGATAAAACGCTTGTTCTTATTATGCCGGACCACCCGTCTTATTCTAATATGCCCACGGTAGATTTATTCACCCCGTTTAAGCCGGAGTACGACAATTTGCCGTTTATGATCGTAACCAAAAACAAAATCCCCGCGCCAATTACCACTAACCCGCTAGCGAGCCAATTAGATATTGCGCCGACGGTACTAGACTTACTAAATGTACAGCCGCCGCGCGCATTTTTCGGGCACAGTTTATTTGACACGAACGCGCAAAGAAGTGTGTTTGATATCAAAGAAGATTACGCGGTTATCACAACGGAAAACGAAAAACGCGTGATGCCCTTAAACACCACGCGCCCAGACGAAAAAGAACTGCTTGATTTGATGACGACAATAACGGTGGCTCAGTAATTATAGACACAAGAATTTGATCCGGCAAGGTGGTCATAATTTTTTTGCTTTGTTTCGTTTTGACATATCTGCTGGGCCAAAGCAGAAGCTCTCGGAGACGCCATGCATTGTCTTAAAAGACTTCCTGCATGCATCAGATCAAAATATTCATAATAGTGTATTGTTATCTCACCGGAAGAAATGTTACACGAAATATTGGGAGAATATGTATCAGCAATACCATCCAGTTTGCACACTCCCCAAGAGAAAACCCGCATGACATCTTTTGTTTGAGACCCCCCGGGCGTACCGCCCACCTCAATAGCTAACTCATCAAACGGACCGTATTGACCATTCGCCAAATGATACGCTCGCTCCGCCTGTGCCACCGCATGAGCCAACGTCTTGGCTTGCGTCAAACGGCTTTTCAGTACCGCTTTTTGATACTGCGGCAACGCCACCGCCGCCAAAATACCGATGATTAAAACAACTACTAATAATTCAATTAGCGTAAATGCTTTTGTGTCTAAACGGCCCAACAAACATCTTTCTTTTTTCATAAAAAACCTCCTTTGATAATTGTTATCATTAAATAAAATGTAGCAAAAAAAAAAACGATGTCAAGTTTTATTTTTTCTCTCGCTATATCCCGCATAGAAACTCTGCGGGATGACGAGCGAG
>NZ_CACVRB010000039.1:0-4914 GCF_902756455.1 Candidatus Avelusimicrobium caledoniensis
CCGCTATACGCTAGTAGCGTATAACAAAGCCGAGGCGGCTTGCCGGGTGGCAAGAACTTTTTGTCCGCCGCGATCATTTAAAAACAAAAGGGCGGACTTTCATTAGGTGCTATCACCATCCTAACGAAGCCGCCCCCCGCGCGCATAGACGCGCGGGAAAGCAGACCTCTCTGTTGCTAGTGATAGCACTGCCTTTTCAGGCAAATGGCCATTCTTCATGGCATAGAAACAGATCCGTCTAAATCTATTTACAGTATAGCATTTCTGCCGGTAAATAAAAACCACTCCCGGCAGAACGCGGGAGTGGTATAAAAACTTGGGGACGGTTAATTAAACATGCCCGATTCTTCTAATGCATTTAATGCTTTAGTAATGTTGTTGACAATGGCTATCCAGCGGCTCTGTCCGTCAGAAGTAGCCGAGCCGTAAATGGCCGCAATGTTAATGTTGTGTTTGGTCAGCACGGAGCTGATATCCAAAATCAGCCCGGGGCGGTCTTTGGTTTCAATACAAATCGCTTCCGTTTTCACGCTCGTAAATCCGGCACGCGTTAAAATGTGGCTGATTTCTTGGTCGTGGGTAACGGCTAGGCGGAACGTGGCCGCATCGTAGTGCACGCCTTGGGAAAGCGCGATGATATTTACTTTTTCGCGCATCAGAATTTCGGCTACGTTTTTAAGCGTACCCGGTTCATTAACTAAAAATACACTGTATTGTTTAACGATACTTAGTGGCATAAAAACCTCGTTATCATTGTACAATTTTTTTCTAAAAATTACGGCCGAATTTCCAACGCCTCGGCCGCTTTTAATTTATTTTCCAAATCTAACATCGCTTTGCAATCGTCCTCATTATACATGAGCACTTTTTGCAAAAGCTCGTCGTTACCTGTTTTAAGCCAACTCGTAAAATAGACCATGCTGTCCATGGCGCCGCAATCGTCTTGCCGCCAGTTAAACCCAAACGCGGGTGCGGCGGCCTTGAGCGAAAAGCTCGGCGCAGGCAAATAAAACGCTTTGCTGACCGCTACCTTTAAATCATAGCAAATACCGCACAACGCATTTAAGTGCGCCGCTGACGACGGATTGGCCCCGGCCAGTTTCTTCATTTTTTTCACTTCATACTCCGTCCAGTGATAAAGGGCGGTGTTGGCAAAGTCTTTAATATACGCAAAAAACTGTTCAAAAATCTGTAATTCTTCTTCCGGCTTTTTGGCTACAAAACTGACGTATTTGTTTTCTTCCTTGTCCCAAATACCGATTAAATACACAAACGACACGTTGTCTTTGGTGAATGTTTCCGTGGCCTCAAAATCAAAATACAAATTGTATTTTTTTTCGGGCGGGGGGAAGTGTCCTTTCTCGCGTAAAACCGGTTTGTTATGCAAGTACGCTTGGGCGTTATAAAACGAATTGGTGGCGTGCGGCTCTTCCAAAATTCCTTGCAGTTTGGCTAGACCCGCGCGTGCGACGTCGTCGGTGTTAAACATCCCGTTGATTTTTAAACACTGGCGCATTTCGGTATTTAAGCCGGGGAGCATCAGTAAATCTTTTGTTTGGGCCATGAGTTTATTGGCATACACGCGCCACGGCGCGCTGGCGGCTTTAGGCGGCTTGTGTGCTTCGGGCTTGGCCTTACCGTCGCGAATCGCGCGCCAAAAAGTCAGCTCGCGCTCCAAGCGTTCTTGGTGTTTGGCGTAAGGAATATCTACAAAATGACCTTTTAAATGCACGCGCGTGCTCGCCGGAACGTATTGTTGGATTTGCCCCAAAATGCGGCTGAGCAAACAAATTTGCAACGTGTAATGTTCTTTTAAATCATGCGCGCGTTTGAATTGGTAAATCTCATAATGAAACGGGCCAAAACGGCTGGGGGCGTCGTCTTTTCTGACGAGCAAATTAGCATTCCCATAGACCGATTCCGGCAAGTTCCACAGCGCGCAGTTGGCAATGGCTTCTGCGCCGCTAGCCATGGCGGATAGCGTATTTTTAAAACGGTCTTGGTCGGTTTCGCCCGATATAAAGACGACATTTGGGAATTTCTCTTTGATCCACTCGTCGCGGCTGCGGCGGTCAGTACGGATCTTTAAATTTTCGTAGCGGTTTGTTTCGGGGACGGCTTCTTTCTGCGGGGCGTGAAAGGAACACCAAATGCTAAACGGGTCCTCCAAGAGCGAAAACATGCGCGAGGCATTAAAATCTTGTTTATCCGGTGTCCGCCCGGCGGAAAAATCTATAAATAATTGTTGCAAATCAGATTCGGTCATCTCTTTTATTTTAGCTTTTTACGGGCGGGAAGAAAAGATTTTTCCGTTGCCCGGTATCAAACGAAATGATACAATACCCATATGGCTATTTTGCGCATTACCAAATACGGCGAACCGATTTTGCGCCAAAAGTTAAAACCCGTCAGTTACGACGAGATTGCCCCGCAACTTCCTCAGCTTCTTAAAGATATGGAAGAGACGTGCTTGGCCGTTCGCGGAGTGGGGTTGGCCGCTAACCAAATCGGGCTGCCCTTGCGCCTGGCCGTTATTTTACTGCCCGGTGAAAAAGAAGACGACCCGCCAACCAAATACGTAATTATCAACCCGGAGATTATTGCCAAACACGGCGAGAAAATTGAAGAAGAAGGGTGCCTTTCCTTGCCCGGTTTGTGGGCGGAAGTTCCGCGCGCTACCGATGTAACCGTGAAATACTTAGACGAAAACGGACAAGCACACACCAAGCGTGCCCGCGGGTTACTGGCTAAAGCGTTCCAACACGAGGTGGACCATTTAGACGGTAAATTATTTGTTGATTTGGTAGATCCGAAATTGAAACCCGAAGTTAAAAAAATTATCAAAAAATTACGGGCCAAATGGGACTAATTATGAAAATTTGTGTAATGAAATTCGGCGGCAACACGCTGGCCAATAAACAAAAATTACTCTTAGCGGCCAATTTGATTAAAAGTCGCTACGACGACGGTTTTATTCCTTTGGTGGTGGCATCCGCCAACGGGAATTTGACAGATGTGCTATTGGATCACGCATACAGTATCGCACGCGAGCCCGATAAACGCGAGTTGGATATGCTGATTACGACGGGCGAACGCGTGAGTGTAGCCCTTTTATCTATTGCCTTGCGCGCGCAAGGAGTGCCGTCGGTTTCTTTGACCGGATCGCAAATCGGGCTGATTACGACGTCCTCCCACACGGGGGCGGATATTTTAACTTTAAAAGGCGACCGCCTCAAAAAAGAAATGGAACAAGGCCACGTGCCGGTGGTGGCGGGCTTTCAAGGTATTGGCGAGAATAAAGAAATTACCACGTTAAAACGCGGCGGCTCTGACGTGTCGGCGGTGTTTTTGGCAGCGCAGTTAGGGGCAAGCCACGTGGAAATGATTAAAGACGTGGACGGCGTTTATTCTGCCGACCCCAACAAAGACCAAAAAGCCCAAAAATACGAAGTGTTAGATTTTGACGAAATGTATAAGCTCGCCCTTAACGGCGCCAGCGTGTTGCACCCGGATGCCGTACGTCTTGCCAAGGAAAAAGGCGTGGAAATACGCATTGTATATTATCAAACAGGGAAAACGGGAACGGTTATTAAATAATATGTATATTAAATGGAACATCACAGGCATAATTGCCTTTTTGATTTTGGGCAGTATCATTTATGCGTTTGGGCCGGGGTTTGGCTCGTGGGGACGCGCGCTGATTTCGTGCGCGCTGTACGCGTTTGTGTTTTTTGCCAGTTTTGTGGTGGTCAAACGCAGATAATTTAAAATATGGTATGATTAGACTATGCTAGATACAACAGTAATTTTACAAATCAGTGGTTTTGTAGTTTGCTTTATTTTGTTATTTGTGTTTACGGCTAAATACCGCGGCGCGTTGGCGCACGAGACCGATTTTGAAAGCTCATCGGAAGAAGTAACCGTGGCCACTACTGCCGTGCAACCCACGTTTAAGCCGCGTGCCTCTTTGCTAAGTTCGCTGCAAGGGTCGTCTTCGCTAGAAGTAGCCGACCTGAAAGAAAAGGTGAAAGAGTTGCAATACCGCTTGGAAGAAATGAAAATCGGCCACGATAAAATGAGCGGCGATTTGTCCAAACAAATTGCCCGCATGGAAACGCGCATCGGCACGTTTGAAGAAGAATATGTAACCAAGTTGCAACCGACGTTGCTGAGTTTGATCCAAGAATTGGAAAATATGAAAGTAGCCGAAAGTAAGAAATAAGTGCGAGTAAAGATTTTAGGAGGATGTAAACGGCAGACCCGAAACGGTCTGCCGTTTATGTTTGGTAACAATTATTGAAATACGTACCAAGTGACATTACCTGAACTTTGAGGATGTGCCGGAGCATTGTTGGTGACACTCTTACACACGGTATTGCCCAGTTGGCTTGAAGTAGGCGCGAAACAAAGGCGTTCGCCTCTGTGTCCCCCTTGAGCATGATCAAACGCAAAGTATAAGTATAAACTATTTTGTTGGGTGGTGCCTGAGAGAATACGGGTATCCCACGCTTGTACGGCAGCATCTGTTGCATTGGCAACATCCGGTGTGAGGAGTAAATGCCATCCGGCCGGGTTGTTTAGGTAAGTACTATTTATGGTACCGTTTATGTCTAAATCAAGTTCCGTCCAATCTGTTGTATATTGGCCGTTAGCCAAATAATAGCGTTCTTCGGCTTGTTTGACGGCATTGGCCAGCGTGACAAGTTGTGTCATACGCGCTTTGGCAACCGCTACTTTATACTGCGGCAAGGCCACCGCCGCTAATATACCAATAATGAGAACAACGACTAATAATTCAATAAGAGTGAACGCGCCCGCCCCGTTCGTCATCCCGGAAATTTGTAATCCGGGATATAACGGGGCGTTAAAGAAACCCACCACTATATCCCGCATAGAAACACTGCGGGATGACGA
>NZ_CACVRB010000040.1:0-2592 GCF_902756455.1 Candidatus Avelusimicrobium caledoniensis
CATGAAAAATTTCTTATCCATTTCGGCGCTTTTTATAAACAGCACTCAAGGGGCGGATAAACAACAACAGCAAAAGAACACAACAAAAACAGTGTGGCTATAAGTAAGTGAAAGTTGGCTCCCAAAATGCCTGCCCCCGGCAAGGGGGTTGACATCGTTTTTTTTTTGCTACATTTTATTTAATGAAACAGAGGAGGTTGTATGAAAAACAAACAAGCGTTTACGCTTATTGAATTATTGGTTGTCGTTCTTATCATCGGCATTTTAGCGGCGGTAGCGTTGCCGCAATATCAAAAGTCGGTGGATAAAAGCCGGTTTGTGGGGCTCTTGTCCGTAGCCAAAAGTATCAAAAACGCGCAGGAAGTTTATTATTTAGCAAACGGCTCGTATACGACTAATTGGGACGAGCTTTCTTTGGGCTTTGCCCAGAACCAATTACGTAGCGGGCAATCTGTAATTTTTTCTGATGTTACGTCAACAATGCCTGCAAGTGTGCAACTTAAAGATACAAAAATTGGGGTAAAAGTTTTGGTTATATACAGTCATACAGCTTTGGGTCCTGGTTATGATGATCAAACGTACTGTTATGCTCCCAAAACGAGTACGCGGGCCCAAAACGTGTGTTTATCCTTTGGCGGTCGCTACCGGAATGATTACGGCACCGAGTGGCGTTATTTATTAAGTACGTGGTAACGAGTCCGCGTTATATTCCCCTTTTATTTAGTAAAATATACATATACTAAACGGAGGGAATATGATAGAACTTTTTGAAGACCCGCGGCTGGACAAACCGTCTAACGAGCCGGCCCCGGCCAGTCTAGTCAAATTCAGACAAATTTCCCAAGACGCGCTTAAAGGCGCGGGCGAGGCGCGCATCAAAGCCCAAAAAGACAAGGGCAAGATGACCGCGCGCGAACGTATCTCTTACCTATTAGATAAAGACAGTTTTTTTGAAATTCAAAGTTTATTGGAAACGTCCTGCACCGACTTTGGCGTCAAAGACAAACACATCAAAGGTGACGGCGTTGTTACCGGTTTTGGGCGTATCAACGGGCGCGAAGTGGCCCTTTTTGCGCAAGATTTTACGCAACTGGGCGGCTCTTTGGGGCTCGCGCACGCACGCAAAATTGCTGATATTATGGACAAAGCTATTGAAGCCAAAATTCCGATCATCGGTCTTTTTGACTCCGGCGGTGCGCGTATCCAAGAAGGGGTGGACAGCTTAAACGGCTTTGGCGAAATTTTCTACCGCAACGTCAAGGCCTCTGGTGTGATTCCGCAGATTTCCGTGATTTTGGGCCCGTGTGCGGGCGGGGCGGCTTATTCGCCGGCCCTTTCCGATTTTATCTTTATGGTGGACGGTATCAGCCACATGTTTATCACGGGGCCCAGCGCTGTTAAAGCCGCTACCGGCGAAGAAGTTGATTTTGATTCTTTGGGCGGCAGTGCGCCGCATAGCGAAAAAAGCGGCGTGTGCCAATTTGTGGCTAAGTCCGAGCAAGATTGTTTCCGCCAAGTGCGCGAACTGTTGTCTTTCTTGCCGCAAAACTGCGAGGAACGCTCGCCTATGCAAACCACCAGCGACGTTACCGACCGGCCCGTGCCGGTGTTGGAGCGCATTTGCGAAATGGACCCCAAAAAGGCGTTTCGTATCCACCACGTGATTTGGCGTCTGGCGGATGATTTCGGGTTTTTTGAAATTCACCAAAATTTTGCTAAAAATATCGTAACGGGTTTTATCCGCTTGGCGGGGCACGTGGTAGGTGTAGTAGCCAACAACCCCGCTCACTTAGGCGGTGCGCTTGATTGCGACGCCAGCGACAAGGCCGCGCGCTTTATCCGCTTTTTAAACGCATTTAATATCCCGCTGCTCACGCTCGTGGATACGGGGGGATATTTGCCCGGAGTGGCGCAAGAGCACGGCGGTATTATCCGCCACGGCGCGAAACTGTTGTACGCGTACTCCGAGGCCACTATCCCGAAAATTACGCTTGTCTTGCGCAAGGCCTACGGCGGAGCGTACATTGCGATGGGCTCTAAGATTTTAAAAGGCGATTTTAACTTTGCTTTCCCCAGCGCGGAAATTGCCGTTATGGGTCCGCGCGGTGCGGTGGAGATTTTGTACTCCCGCGCGCTTAGAGAAGAAAAAGACCCTGCTAAACAAGAAGAACTGAAAATGAAAATGACGCAGGAATATTCGGATAAATTCGCCTCGCCTTATCAAGCGGCGACGAACGGCTCTATTGACGAGATCATTGAGCCGGCCGAAGCGCGCAGTAAAATCATCCGTGCTTTTGCCGTTTTGCGCACGAAGCGCGATCCGAAAAATCATCCGCGAAAAGGCAATATACCGCTGTAAAAAATCTGTCAATCAACGGACCGGGCGCAACCAAAAGTTGCGCCCGTTTTTGTCACAAAGCAACAATGCAAAAAGAGTGTGGCTCTAATTAAGTAGAAGTTGACTCCCAAAATGCCTGGGCCCGGCAAGGGCCTTTTCTGTATATATTTTTCTCTCGCTCGTCATCCCGCAGGGTTTCTATGCGGGATATAGCGAGAGAAAAAATAAAACTTGACATCGTTTTTTTTTTTGCT